>JANNUI010000439.1:0-10385 GCA_031395125.1 Chitinophagaceae bacterium
TGATAAAACTGGTTTATCCCAAAAAGCCGTTATTTCCCCCGAGCTGGCGTATGATGATCTGTATCCCTTCTTCCATCACTGAAGTTGAAAAAAGAGCCGTTCGGGACAGCGCAGAACAAGCCGGCGCAAAAGAAGTGTACCTGATTCACGAGCCGATGGCTGCTGCATTGGGAATTGGAATTGATGTGGAAGAGCCGGTTGGGAACATGATCATTGATATCGGTGGTGGTACCACAGGAATCACTGTAATTGCGTTGGCCGGTATCGTTTGTGATCAGTCTATCCGGATTGCCGGGGATGAGTTTACTGCCGATATTATGGAGGCCCTTCGCCGCTACCACAGCCTGCTGATTGGCGAACGAACATCCGAGCAAATCAAGATACAGGTTGGCGCTGCCATGAAGGATATTGACAACCCGCCCGATGATTTTCCGGTGAACGGCCGTGACCTGGTGACCGGTATCCCCAAGCAAATCATGGTAAGCTACCAGGAAATAGCCGAGGCATTGGATAAGAGCATTTTCAAAATCGAGGAAGCTATCCTGAAAGCGCTGGAACAAACCCCGCCAGAACTTGCTGGTGACATTTATCGCCGTGGTCTGTATATCACTGGTGGTGGAGCCTTGCTCAGAGGTTTGGACAAACGGCTCAGTAACAAAATCAAGTTGCCGGTGCATGTGGCCGACGACCCGCTGAAAAGTGTGGTAAGGGGCACCGGAATTGCACTGAAGAATTATGACAAGTATCCTTTCGTGATGAGATAAACATAAGGCACAAGGTACAAGGAGCAAGCAGCGAAGTTCTTGTACCTTGTACCTTGAATCTTGTGCCTTAATCAATGCGTAACGTCTTTCTATTCCTCCGCCGCTACCGCACCTTCTTCACTTTCCTCATCCTGCAGGCAGTGGCGCTGTGGTTTTTGTTCAACTATAACCGTTTTCACCGGGCAAAGTTTCTCGGGGTGGCCAATGAAGTGACGGGAAGGGTCAACACTCAATACAATAAAGTAGAGGACTATTTCACCCTGAAAGAAGAAAACAGGCGGGTGCACCGGTTTAATGATTCATTGCTGAACCTGCTGCCGGGGAATCTTAAAAGACATGATATCAGCAGCAGGGCGGTACAGGATTCTGTTCCGTTTGACACGTTGGGTAATTATCGCCGGTACTATTACCGTCCGGCTACAGTTGTGTATAACACGGTCAACTCACAAAAAAACTTCATCCAGATAAACCGGGGCTCGGCACAAGGCATAAAAGACAATATGGCCGTCATCAGTTCGGATGGCGCCGTGGTAGGGGTGGTGGTGAATGTAAGCCCCAATTTTTCCCAGGTGATGAGCCTGTTGCATGTGCAAAACTCCGTTAGCGCTTCATTAAAGCGCAGCGGTGATTTTGGCACCGTCGAATGGGACGGCAAAGACCCCCGCTACCTCATCCTTAAAAAAATACCCAAGACAGTGGAACTGAAAAAAGGGGATACGGTGCTAACCAGCCCGGTGTCTTTTAACTATCCCCCGGGCTATATGCTCGGTACGGTGACTGATATGGACCTGGATAACACTACAGGAATGTACCGTCTGAAATTAAAAACAGCCGCCAATTTCTACAACCTGCAGCAGGTGCATGTGATCGAAAACGCAGACTACGCCGAACAGATAAAACTGAACCAGGATACAAAAAAGAAAATGGAATCAACCCCTAAAAACCCAAGGTGAACGATTTTGTAAAAAATATCATCCGGTTCATTGCACTCATGGCGGTACAAGTGTTCATATTGGATAAAATCCCGCACCTGCACCGTTTTGTCACCCCGTACCTCTATTATATTTTCATCCTCTGGCTGCCCTTTTCCGTTTCCCGGCAGTGGCTGCTGGTCATCGGCTTTTTAACCGGACTGCTACTGGATTACTTTACCATGACACCCGGACTTCATGCGGCAGCCTGCACACTCATCGCATATGTACGGCGTTTTGTCATCAATATCCTTACCCCCAAAGACAGCTCTGAATTTAACTACCGGGAACCCTCGCCCCGCGCCATGCAGTGGACTCCCTACGCTGTGTATGTTTTTATTCTCACCCTCCTGCATCATGGCTATATGGTGCTGCTGGAGTGGCTCGATTTCGGTAGTTTTCTCGGCTTTCTTATCAAGGTGGTGACTACAACCGCCATCAGTATGCTGCTCATCTTCACCGCCGAAATTGTGTTCCCAAGAAAATTAAAGTTCCGGACAAATACGGCCTGACAGGGCGGATTTACCGGAGGGACGGACAGAAATTTTTCTTAAAAGAAATTTTATCGGCAATAAGATTTGGAAACCCTCTTTCTCAATTCGTACATTGCATTGCTTAATTAATTCTTCACTTCGTACTTCATACCTCGTATTTCGCAGTTCGGATATGCCTGTGTTCAACCAATCAAGAAGCCGTATCATCCGCCTGATCTTCCTGGTAACTTTTTTGGTTATCATTGGTCAGCTGTTTTACCTGCAGGTGATCTCTGGAAAGTTCAGGCAGATGGCCGATGAGAATGCCATCCTGAAAAAGACCCTCTACCCTCCCCGCGGCCTGGTGTTTGACAGGAATAAAAAAGCCATCGTTAACAATACCCTGACCCATGACCTGATGGTGACACCGGCCCAACTGAAAGGGATTGACACCTTCTTTCTCTGCCGCCTGATGGATATTGACACAGCCGAATTCAGGAACCGGGTCATTACGGCTATCATAAAAAACAGTTCGCAAAAACCATCCGTGTTTGAGGCATCGCTGTCGCCGCAGAAATATGCCCGTATCCAGGAAAATCTTTGGAAGTTCCAGAAGGCATTCTATGTTCAGGAGCGGCCCATCCGGTCGTATCCTTTTGATGCCGGGGCCAACATATTCGGCTATCTCGGAGAAGTGGATACCAACTACCTGAAAAAACATTCGGAGGAGGGTTATGTAAGCGGTGACTATGCCGGTATGACGGGTCTCGAGGCCAGCTATGAAAAAGCGCTTATGGGAGAAAGGGGGGTGCAGTACCTGATAAAAGATAATTTCAGCCGCATACAGGGCGCTTATGAAGGCGGAGCTATGGATGAAGAAGCAGTGGCAGGCAGTAACCTTTATACAAGTATTGATATAGAGCTGCAGCAGTTTGGCGAAATGCTGATGACCAATAAAGTGGGTTCCATCGTGGCAATTGACCCGCAGACAGGCGGCATCATCGCTATGGTGAGCAGTCCAACCTATAACCCCGGCTACCTGACGGGCACAGAACGAAGAAGACATTTTTCAGAGCTTTACACCGACCCGAGATTGCCATTATTAAACAGGGCAGTGAATGCCAGCTACGCACCCGGCTCCACCTTCAAAACTTTGCAGGCATTGGTTGGCCTGGCAGAAGGAGTGATCAATACAAGAACGACCTTTAGTTGCAGTGGTGCTTTTTACGGTTGCGGCAGCAGTAAACCGATGGGCTGTCTTGATCCCGGCACTTATTATATGTCAACCGGCATTACCCATTCCTGCAACACCTATTTTGCCAATGTGATGCAAAGGGTGATCAATAACCCCAAATACCCCAACATTGACAGCAGCCTCAGAAGCTGGAATAAATACATGTATGCTTTCGGACTGGGGCACAAGCTCGGTGTGGATGTACCCACTGAACAAAAAGGGATGATCCCTACACCGGAATTCTTTAATAAACTGTATGGTCCGGGGAAGTGGGGTTTCTGTACGTTTCGTTCGGTGAGTATAGGGCAGGGAGAGGTTACCGCCACTCCCTTGCAGGTGGCCAACGAGATGGCTTATATCGCAAACAAGGGCTGGTATATTATCCCTCATGTGGTTGATTCAATTGAAGGGAGTGACAAATTTGGGTTATTGGAAAGATTTAAAGAACGGGTAACTCCCATCAATATACCCGACAGCATTTTTGAAGTAGTGCATGATGGGATGCAGGGGGTGATGGAAACCGGTACCGGGCGGGGTTCCAAAGTGGAAGGCATCAATATTTGCGGGAAAACAGGGACCGTGGAGAACTATTACCGCGGGGTGAAACAACCCAACCACTCTTTCTTCTGCGCTTTTGCTCCAAGAGAGAACCCAAGGATTGCCATCATGTGTGTGGTGGAAAATTCAGGAAGGTTTGGTGGTTCTTATGCTGCCCCAATCGTCAGCCTGTTGATCGAGAAATATATCAATGATACCATATCGGCTAAGAGAAAAGCAAGAGTGGAGCAACTAACCAACACCAACCTCATCCCCAAAATGATGCTGGATAAAATGCGGCAGAAGGATTCCCTTCAAAGGGTGAAGGAAAAAGAAAAACTGCTGAAGGCAGAACTGAAAGAAATTAAAGACACCCTGCAGTCAGAAGACAATCCAACTGAAACTGAGTTAAAGCAAAGCAATAAGAAGGATGGAAAAAATCCAAAAGACACACCTGGCAAACAACCCGTAAAACCAGGGCTGTTATTGCCTGATACGATCAGGCAAAGATCAACTACAGGGAAAGACACAACAAGCAGGGGGAACGATCAATGAACCAGCGGAATCCTGCCATATCAAAAGGGATAGACTGGAGCCTGGTGGGCATCTACCTGCTGCTGGTGACCATTGGACTAACTGCCATTTTTGCTGCTACCTATAAAGAAGGCGACCCGGTCATTCAAAGCTTTATCCGGTTTAAAACAGATTACAGCAAACAATTCTTCTTCTTTATCATCGGGACGGGGCTGGCCTTATTCATATTGCTGACAGACAGTAAATTCTTTGCCGCTACTGCCAATCTCGGCTATGCTGTTGGGATCTTTGCTTTATTGATGGTGTTTCCTTTTCATGATGACATCAAAGGGACCAAATCCATCATCAAGATGGGAGCATTTAATTTTCAGCCGGCAGAATTCTGTAAGATCTTTGTGGCGCTGGCATTGGCCAAGTATTTATCACGGCCTGAAACTGATTTCAGCAAGACCCGGTCACAATTAGTGGCGGCAGCCATCGCCCTTTTTCCCGCTGCGCTCACCGTTCTGCAAAGTGAAACCGGCCTGGCGCTGGTCTTCTTTTCTTTCTTTATTGTAATGTACCGGGAGGGCCTGCCTTCGGTTATCCTGTTGACAGGCTTTGCCATTGCCGCATTGATCGTGGCCACCATTGTCATAGCACCCAATGTACTGGCCGTGATCCTGACACTGATCGCTGCGGGGATCATTTATACTTTCCGGCGGCAGATAAAAAGAAAGCGCAGTCTTTTGACCACTATCATTTTTGCCTGGGCCCTTTGTGTGGGCATTCAGCGTTTTGCCGTGCCGTATGTTTTTAAAAATGTATTACAGAGGCACCAGGTAGAAAGGATCTATGACCTCTTTGGTAAAGACAATCCTTATGAGGTCAAAAAGGAAACGCTTACAGAGTCAGAAGCAAAAAAGAAAAAAGAAAGCGGCACCAGTTACAATGTCCGGCAATCCAAGATCGCCATTGGCAGCGGCCGGATCTTTGGTAAAGGGTTATTGAATGCCACGCAGACCCGCTATGATTTTGTACCCGAGCAGCGTACCGATTTTATCTTTTGCACCGTAGGCGAGGGGTTTGGTTTTACCGGGAGCATCGTCCTGCTCGGTCTGTACCTCATTCTGCTTTTCAGGATTGTGACCATTGCGGAAAGACAACGTAGCACTTTCAGCCGCTGTTATGCTTATGGAGTTGCCTCGGTTCTCTTTTTTCATATAGCCATTAATATAGCCATGACGGTGGGCCTGGCACCGGTTATCGGCATTCCCCTGCCTTTTGTCAGCTATGGAGGAACCTCCCTGCTCACTTTTACCATTATGCTTTTTATCCTGGTGAGGCTGGATGCTGACAGGCAGATGGTGCTCAGGTAAAGCCTCCCCCGAACTGCGTTCCTTCCCTTCTCCCGCCTTTAGCGGGATCGGGAACCTCCGCAGGAGGGGCTTATTAATCTCCTAATTTTGCAAACTCACTAACAGAATCAGAAACTACAAATAAAATTCCCCTTTAGGGGATAGGGGCATGCAAATCATTTCGCTTTCAGAAGGCACTTTCACTATTGACAAGACGAAGCGTTTTGTTCCCTTTAATGAAGGAACAGACCATCTCAAGGATCGTTCTTCCGGAAGCCTGCTGGTGGAGATCCAGCCTTTTGTGGTAATTACGTCAAAAGATATTCTATTACTTGATACTGGTTTGGGTTTTCAAAAGAACGGAATACTTCAGCTGCATCAAAATCTTATGGATGCGGGCATCAGCCTTTCAGACATTACAAAAGTGCTGGTGACCCACCTGCACAAAGACCATGCAGGGGGTTTGGGTGAAGAAAGGGACGGATTAGGGGCCCGGCCTGCCTACCGGCCAGGCAGGCTTTCCATGCCCCGGGCAACCTATTATGTACAGCAGGATGAGCTGGCTTTTGCTTTTGAGAAAGGCTTTCCCTCTTTTATTACAGAAGAGCTGGAATGCCTGCAGAACAATGAACAGGTGCATTTACTGGAAGGGGACGGGCTGATCGATGATTATATTGAATACCGGGTCACCGGGGCCCACTCTCCCCATCACCAGGTTTTTTGGATAAGAGATGAAAATGAGACTATTTTCTTTGGTGCGGATGATGCACCCCAGCTCCGGCAGATGAAACACCGTTTTGTTGCCAAGTATGACCATGACGGGAAAAAAGCCATGGAACTGCGGCAGCAATGGTGGGAGCAGGGGCAAAAAGAAAAATGGACCTTTCTTTTTTATCATGATGTAAAAAACCCGGTCTGGAAATTCGCCTGAAATAAAATAGCCAGCTCTTAACAAGCCGGCCATTACAAACCTATGAAAAACACCAATTTTAATTTTGTTACTGGATGACAGAGCGGTTTCGCCGCAACGGTTTATTTTCCATTCTGTCTCTCCTGTTCTCCCGGATTATCTCCGTTACTTTTCTCCGGAATTCATCTTCATACATATAAACCTTATTGGCCCTTTTTTCATCCATTACCTGGCGAAACTCTGTACGGTAACGTAAGCGGAGGTCAATGATCTTTTGCTGAAGCACAAGTTTATCTGTTCTGAAAGTCCGGTGTGTATGTGCAAACTCACGGAAATATCTTACGAATACAGGAGTGAATCTTTCTGCTTCATTCCGGCTGAGGCTCAGCCTGTCCTGGATATATTGCTGCAACCGCTCGCGGATCTTGCTTTCCTGCGGGGTGGGCTCATCCCCATCGTTCTGTGCCAGTACGGTAAAGCCTGGTATCAGCAATAAAGTCAATATAATTATCCACTTTTTCATTGTCTGCTTAATTTGTCATTAACACTTCTTCTAAGTCTTCTGTCTGTTCCTGGAAGTCTTTGAGTTCTTCTTCAGAAACATCCTTCAGCAGTTGTTGTATTTCTTTTGATTTATTATCGGTTTTTACCTGTACCGTTTCTTTGCCATCTAATCCTGCATCCAGGAAATCGATCAGCTCGTCTTTTTGTGTATCATTTAATTTCTTAATATCCTTGGTCACTTTAGCAAGGGCTATCTCACCTGCCTGTTTCATTTCACCCCTGTTAATGATTAAAAAACCTGCCATTACAATCACTCCCGTTACCACAGCTGCTGCCGCATAGCGGAACCATTTGCGGCTGCTGAATGAAATAATTTTAGCTTCCTGCTTATTTTCTTTTTTAGCTATATCAGCAGCCAGATTTTCAAAATATCCCTGCGGAACGGTGTACGGAGTTTCTTTTTTCAAACTTGCCAGTAAGGGAGATAAAGATGCTGTTTCTTCACTAGCTGTTTGGTAATCGTTGCTGTTCTGCACGGCTTGCATCACTTTTTCAGTCAACCCTTCAAAATAACCGGCAGGCACTGTGTATGGCATTTGCTTAGATAACCCGCTTAGGGCCGGAGACAGATAAGACAATTCTTCAGCAGCATTGGCAGCATCCATGGCTTTGATGCGGTTCATCACCTGCATCGCCAGCCCTTCAAAATACCCGGCCGGAACGGCATAAGTGTTTTGAGGAATGTTTCCGGCCAGTTGGCTGCCCAGTTCATTCAGCTCTTGTAATATGTTGTCTCTCTGTGTCATTTCATTTATTCCAGCGGGGCTGGACGGTTAATAAGATGGTTTTCAAGCTTCAAAGTTTAATGATTTAGCATATAATCCTCAATTTTTTTGACAGCATGGTGATAGCTGGCTTTCAGGGCACCCTCACTGGTTTCCAGCACCCGGCTCATTTTCTCGTAAGGCATCTCATCATAGTAACGCAGGGCGAAAACAACTCGCTGTTTTTCAGGCAGTTGCTGTATGGCCAGTTGTAATTTCCACTCCAGCCGGCTGGCGTCAAAATGCTTGTCGGCCTTAATTTTATTGGCCAGGCCACTTTCCACATCGCTCAGGCTTACGGCCGCCCTCTTTTTCTGCTGTTCCAGGAAGGTCAGGCATTCATTGGTGGCTATCCGGTAGAGCCAGGTGTAAAGCTGGCTGTCCTCCCGGAAGTTTTCAAGCCCGTTCCAAACCCTGATCAATACATTTTGGAGAACATCATTCGCATCATCATGGTCTACCACCATACGGCGGATATGCCAGTACAGTTTTTCCTGGTATTTGCGGATAAGACTGGTGTAGGCTTTTTCTTTCGTAACCGGGTTACGGAACTGTACAAGTAATTCACTATCGCTGGTTGTGGTCAGGGACATTAGTCAGGGGCTTTGGTTCGGTTAGAATATTGGCAAATGGATTTGTTTAAACAGCTTTCACATCTTAAAAATATAAAAGCTATGGGAAAACTACGCTTAAAAGTGATTATTTCTTCAATTGCGTCCGTACAAAACGGTTTGAACGGGATTGATGCAATACTGCAAAGACATGAATGACACCCTTCTCAATTCTGTAAATCACTTTATAGGGAAATTTTTTGAGGAGTATCCGGCTAAAATCCCGGTAACGGATCTTTGAAAATGCAAAAGGATTTCTGAGTAAATCTTTTTCTGCGTTTTAAACGGCATCTTTTAAGCGAAGTTTCAGTAAATCGCTTATTTCTTCATAATGTCACGCTATTGCGACCAGGTCTTCTGTTGATTCATCTGAATAACGGATACTGTATTTCCTGAGAAGCATTATTTATTTTTTGCCAAATACCTTTTTCTGCATCTCACTGCTTGAGTAAAATTTCATTTTACCTGAAATGTAGTTTTCCCATCTTTTTTCAAGGATTGCTTCTTCCTTCTTTGATATTTTGACAAACATATTGTTTGGCGAAAGACTGTCAAAAAGTTTTTCAGCAATTATTTTTCTCTGGCCTCTTGGCAGGGAGAGAAGTTTGTTCAAATCAACGGGCATGGAGAATTTTTTCCTGAAATTAAGCATTTTTTCTCACCATCACCTTTTCTGCTGCCGCCACAATATCCGGCACATCCAATCCATACTTTTTCAGCAGTTGTGCAGGGGTACCGCTTTCGCCAAATGTATCTTTTGTACCTACATATTCAATGGGAACGGGAAAGTTTTTGGATGCACATTGTGCAATGGCATCGCCCAGTCCGCCAATGATATTGTGCTCTTCAGCCGTAACGGCGCATTTTGTTTTGCGGATTGATTGTATTACCGCAGCTTCATCAAGTGGTTTGATGGTATGGATATTTATCACTTCCACGCTGATGCCTTTTTCCTGTAAGGCAGCACCGGCTTGTATGGCATTCCACACCAGGTGGCCGCAGGCAAAGATGGAAACATCGGTTCCTTCGGAGAATAGCTGTGCTTTACCGATTTTAAAATCTTCTTCTTTGGTGAAAATGGGCCATACCGGTCTGCCAAACCGGAGATACACAGGACCTTCATATTCAGCGATGGCTTGTGTCGCCGCTTTTGTTTGTGCATAGTCGCAGGGAACGATAACGGTCATTCCCGGCAGCATTTTCATCAGGCCAATATCTTCCAGTATCTGGTGGGTGGCGCCGTCTTCTCCCAATGTAATACCGGCATGCGAAGCGCAGATCTTTACATTCTTTCCGCTGTAAGCTATGGATTGACGTATCTGGTCATATACCCTTCCGGTGGAAAAGTTGGCAAAAGTGGTCGTATAGGGGATCATACCGCCAATGGTCATACCCGCTGCTATGCTCATCATATTGGCTTCGGCTATCCCGCATTGAAAGAACCGTTCAGGAAATTCTTTCATGAACTGGTTCAGTTTCAGCGAACCCGCAAGGTCTGCGGTGAGCGCCACGATGTTGGAATTTTTCCGGGCTGCTGTCACGATGCCATCACCAAAGCCGCTGCGGGTATCTTTATTTCCGGTGGATTGAATTTCCTTTAATAACATGGGTAAAAATTAGATGGGCAAATGTAAGCTAAGAGGATAAAGGAGAAAAAAGAGGTTAAAGAGTTCCTGCAGAAACCTC
>JANNUI010000446.1:0-3355 GCA_031395125.1 Chitinophagaceae bacterium
ACCCCCGTACATTAAGGCAGGCCGCACACCCCTGAGCTATGCCGGTGTGAATTCCATCGGTTTAAAACGCCGGGGCTTCAGTATAGAAAGGATCAACCACATTCTGGATATTTACCGGGTGCTGTTCAATAAGGGAATGAACACCAGCCAGGCCATAGAGTACATTGAAGAAGAAATGCCCGCCACCGACGAAAGAGATGAGATAGTGACCTTTATCCGTGAAAGCGGCCGTGGCATCATTAAACGCTTCACTAAAGGCAATACCGATGACGATCTCCCTGTCTGATGCCGGTAAGCGGTTTAACCGTGACTGGATCTTCCGTCATTTCAACTACACATTTGAAGCAGGACAATCCTATGCCATTACCGGGCCAAACGGAAGCGGAAAGAGTACGCTGTTGCAGGTACTCAGCGGCTCGATTATGCTGAATGAGGGAAATATTCAATATTCAATACACAATATTCAATGTTCACCAGAAAAGGTCTATCAGCATGTATCTGTTTGTGCCCCTTATCTGGAAGTGATTGAAGAGATGACGCTGAGGGAATTTCTGGATTTTCATCATGGGTTTAAACCTTTTCTTGGCGGTGTTACAACAGATTCTATTATCAATGCTGTCGATTTGGGAAAAGCGGTAAACAAACAGATTCGTTATTACTCATCGGGCATGAAGCAGCGGGTAAAGCTGGCGCAATGCATTTTTTCTGATACGGCGATTGTGCTGCTGGATGAGCCCTGCACTAATCTTGACGCCGCCGGGATGGAGCTCTACAATCAACTTATTAATGACTTTTGTAAAAAAAGAATGGTGATCGTCAGTTCAAACGACCACCATGAATATGAATTTTGTACAGAAAAAATTAATGTTCTGAACTTTAAGTAGGATTATTACTTTTCTTCTTTCTTCCTGTAAGTATACACTCTCTTTGTAATCTTTGTAGCCTTTGCTTTATCATCCCAGGTTGTTCTTTGTGTCCAGTTGCCCGTTTCATCATGCGCATCATACGTATACTTTGTAACCTTTGTAGTTGTAGTGTCCTTTGTAACATTTGTATTGGAAACCTCAGTTTGTTCCAAATTGTCATTGTACTTTGACGCACTGGAGCTTTTTACTTTGCCGACACTGTCTTTTGATACAAAGCTTGTTTGCAGGTATTTATCATAAGTAGCTGCTCCTTCCATTCTGAAAACACTGTCTTTATCCCATTGCTTCCAGCCAAGTACCTGGTTTTGCTCGTTCTGGCTGAGCCCGGTATAATAGAATTCCAGTTTGCCGGCAGAGTCATAGGCATGCCCGCCATTATACTTTCCATTTTCATCAACGGTTGTTTCAAATGAACTGGTAGTTTTTCCGTCTTTCGAGTTAGTTTGTCCTTTCCACTTTCCGTTATCGTAACGGGTAACAACGGATTCTTCTTTTACGGTTCCTTTACTGTCTTTTGAAGTCCATTTAACATTATTGCCATTCTCATCATACTCAGAAACTGAAATACAACAGGAATCCATATCACCAGCCTTGCCTGTACTGTCAGTTTTATAAGGTGATTCTTCAATAGCAGCAATATCCCCTTTCAGGTTTTCAGCCACCAGGTCGCTGTACATCGTTTTTTTGTCAGCTTCTTTGTCTTTATTGCTATTACATGCGGAAAGCACAAGCAGCCCCGCTGCAATGATGAAAAATTGTTTCATTTGTAGTTGGTTTTTAAAAAATTAATAATGGTGGCAGGATCAAACAGATTCACAGAGTGAGAAAGTTAAAAGTAACTACAATTAAATTGGCTGCAAATTTAATTTAGCGCTGGCTCGCAATCAGCAAATTCAGGTCGGTGTATTTCAGATCAAAGCGCTGACTCAGGTAGAAATTGGTCAGTGCCCCTTTAAAAATATAGATGCCGCTGCGCAGGTGCAACTTGTGCCAGACCAGGTTTTCAAAACCACCTTCTTCCCCGGCTTCCAGCAACAAAGGCATTAATACATTGCTGATAGCCTGTGAGGCGGTACGGGCAAAGCCCGAAGGGATATTGGGCACACAATAATGTATCACCCCGTATTTCATAAAGATGGGATGCTCATGTGAAGTGATCTCCGATGTTTCAAAACAACCGCCGCGGTCAATACTCACATCAATGATAACAGCGCCCGGCCGCATATTGCTCACCATTTCTTCCGTGACCACCATCGGCGTTCTTCCTGTTTGAGACCCCAGGGCCCCTACTGCCACTTCGCAGGTTTTCAGTTGCTTGGACAGCATCCGGGGTTCCAGTACCGAGGTCCACATCCGCTGGCCGATATTATTCTGCAACCGTTTTAAACGATAGACGTTGTTGTCAAACACTTTTACCGAAGCACCCAATGCCAGCGCCGCCCTTGCCGCATATTCGCCAACGATACCTGCACCAATGATGATGACTTTTGTCGGAGCTATTCCGGAAACACCACCGAGCAGTACCCCTTTGCCATGATTGGCCGAGCCCAGGTACTGAGCAGCGATCAGCATCACGGCGCTCCCGGCGATCTCACTCATGCTGCGGACGATAGGATATGAGTCGCTGTCGTCTTTCAGGTTCTCAAAGGAAATAGCCGTGATCCTTTTCTCCATCATCTTTTCCAGGATCTCCGCTTTCATCACAGCCAGGTGTATAGGGGAAATGATGACCTGGCTCAATTGCAGCAGCGGCAGGTCCTCTTCGATAACCGGCGCACTCTTTACCAGTATGGGTGATTTAAAAACATCTTCCCGGCTGTAAACGATCTTAGCGCCGGCCTCACTGTAATCCTTATCCCGGAAATGAGAAGCCTCCCCGGCATTATGTTCTATTACCACCTGGTGGCCGTTGCTGATGAGCACACTCACAGCATCCGGTGTTAGTGCGATCCTGTTCTCCTGGAAAGCGATCTCTTTGGGGATGCCAATCATCATGCCCTCGGCTATGGGCCTGATGTCCAGTTTTTCCTCCAAAGTTTCGTAGCTGAAAGAGGTGCTTATGACGGGCTTTTGCTGGCTCATTGCTGGTTGCTGGTTTCTGGTTTTTGGTTACTGGTCAGTAAAGATCGCAGTGGCTTTACAGGTAGCTGGTAACAAGCAACCAGCAACTGTAACCAGCTCTTCAAATGTACTTAAATATCAGCGATTTTGAGCCGCCTTGTTTTGTCATCAGCCAGTTCAATGAATACATGAACGGTGTTCTCAGGAAAAATACCGTGGGCTTTTTCGGGCCACTCCGCCAGGCAGATATTACCGCTGTACAGTACATCTTCTATTCCGGCCTTTACGGCTTCTTCCTCACTTTTTATCCTGTAAAGGTCAAGATGGAAAAGCGCCTTTGGGGTTCCTTCACTCCCGATAGCTATCGG
>JANNUI010000506.1:0-2977 GCA_031395125.1 Chitinophagaceae bacterium
GCCATCAATACCGGTACAGTAATAGGAGTGTGCTGCAATGTGTTTGGTATAGGGCTTACACCGAAATATATTCCCAGCTTCAGCTGGGGCAGCGAAGGGTTAAAAAGGTATGAGTTTGACAAGGCCCTGCCGGATATTGAAGACTGGAAACAACTAAAGGGGCAGCATCTGGGTGATGATGAAAAGAGTATTTTGAAATATATCTTTGAGAAATTCTGAGTGAACAGAAACCAAAAACAAAACAAAGAGCCAAAGAGCAAGAATCGGGAAACAAATAAAGTCAATCATGAGAAAACAAATAGCCGCAGCTAACTGGAAGATGAACATGACTTTCCAGCAGGGAGAAAGACTATTGGATGATATCCTGGGTGCTGAAATAGTGCTGGGAGCACAGCAGCAAACCATTTTTGTTGTGCCTTATCCCTACCTGCTAATGACCCGGAGCGAAGTGGAGGAGGAATACAATT
This sequence comes from Chitinophagaceae bacterium, assembly GCA_031395125.1. Taxonomy (GTDB): domain Bacteria; phylum Bacteroidota; class Bacteroidia; order Chitinophagales; family Chitinophagaceae; genus JJ008. The sequence continues at coordinate 468 of JANNUI010000506.1, forward strand.
ATGAAGTGGCAGCCCAAAACTGTCATCACAAGAAAAACGGGGCCTTCACCGGTGAAATATCAGTGGAGATGCTGCACTCAATGAACATCAATTACTGCATTGTCGGGCACAGCGAGCGGAGAGAGTATAACGGGGAAACCAATGCCATGCTGGCGGATAAAGTGAATCTTTGCTTTGAACATTATATCACCCCTATATTCTGCTGTGGAGAGCCGCCGGGCATCCGCGAGGCGGGCACACAAAATGAATTTGTAGCCCTGCAACTGAAGGAATCCATTTTTTACTTACCGGCCGATAAGGTAAAGACCCTCATCATTGCCTATGAGCCTATCTGGGCCATCGGCACCGGCAAGACCGCCACGACAGAGCAGGCACAAGAAATGCATAAATATTTACGTTCTGTAATAGCTGGCCGCTATAGCGCTGCAGTGGCTGATGAGATCCCAATACTCTATGGCGGCAGTGTGAAGGCGAATAATGCCAGGGAATTGTTCAGTTGCCCGGATGTGGATGGCGGACTGGTGGGTGGTGCTTCGCTTGTGGCGGCGGATTTTATAGAGATCATTAAGGCGCTGAAGTGAGTCAGGAGTCGGGAGTCAGGAGTGCCATACCACTAATACCCAATACCTAATTCCCAATTAACTATATCAGCTCCATACCATATCGTTTTACAGCGGAAGAACCAGGTACTGCTCAGTTTCCTGAAGATAAGGGCTGTGGTGAATGGCCGGGAGATATACCCGTTGCAGAATACAAAACCTGTCATCATTCCCATTGCTGAAAACAACCCCAGGATCGTTATCACCGACGGCTACCACATTACCAGGCCACTGAAACTGGTTTATAAAGACCTGCACACTTATTGTTTCAGGGTAGTTTGCGCTATCAGCGATGTGCAGCTGGCAGTCGGGTTTATCATGCTTGCGGGGTTGTACCTCGGTGGCTTATATTCAGGCATACAGACACTAAAGGTCTTTAGTTTCTTTCCGCTGATCTACCTGCTGTTATTTTACTACATGAACCGGAAAGATTTTATAAAACTCATCCCGGTGCTGAATTAGGCGGAACTGACTCAACTTCGCTCACGGCAGGGCGAATATCCAGGGTGTGTTCTTCTATCCTGTTTTATTAATTACTGAGCTTCGTAGTGCGCAGTGATAGCCGGGCGGGGAAGCGGTACTTCATCATAGGCATTCAGCATATCGAGGTTAAGGATGGTTTTTGTCTTGTCATGACTGGGCTCATACATCATTTTGAATTTGGCCCCCCACACTATCTCGGCGCTTACGAATGATGTCCGGCTTGCAACAGTATTGGAAAAAACCTGGTCAAAGGCTTTTACAAAAACCATGATCTCAATATCTGTGCTTGCAATATCTTCTTTGGTGAGTCCGTAGAAAGGACTTTTGTCATCAACCGGATGAACGATGGTCCAGCTAAGGGCCAGCCCGGTGATCTTTGTCATTTCCAGGGGGAGGTCGAAAAACTTGTCTGTCAATTTACCGTTCTCTTCGGTAGTGATGGCCATGCTGAGTTTTACTTCCACTTCCGACAGGCTGTTGTTTTTATATGGCGCCAGCCGGAACATCAGGGCCGTGTCATCCCGGTAGGGAGCTATCAGTGCATTATCACTAAACTTCAGGAAAATCTGCGGCCGGGAAAAGCGACCGTAAAACAGACCAGTAGCTATCGCAAAACTGAGTAAACCAAGAAACGCCTCAAAAGTAGAAACAGCGCTGGCGGCAAAACCAACCGGGCTGATGCGGCCATAACCCACCGTGGTGAATGTTTGTGCGCTGAAGAAAAAGACTTCGGTAAAATTTTTCCAGGGCGATCCTGCCTTAACACCTGCCAAATGGTCAATCCCTATCAGGTAATAGATACCGGCAAAGACCAGGTTTATACTGATATAAATAAGAAAAAGAAGTAATAGAAACTTTCCTCTTTTCATGCCCAGCATGGTATGGTACCAACTGTAGCGGTCCAGGATACCCACCCCTTTTTTTATCACATTCGGCCGGCCATTCCGGTTGATAAAACGCCCGCCGGTGCTGCTGCTGTTGGTGCCGAAGCCGGTATTACTTTCTGTTATGAGGTTGCGGAGTCTTTTCAGTAATGCCATGATCAAAAATACGTAATTGGGAATTTAGGCTTATCGTTTATTGTCCCGTAGCGTCTCAGTTTGGTTTCCGTGCTTTTGGAGTTTTGTCACACCGGGTTTGACCCGGTGTCTTTTATACTTTTTAAGGGAGAGATGCCGGGTCAAGCCCGGCATGACGGGTCCCTGTAAATCGAAAATTTATGTAAAATCAAACAGACTCATTATCGGGATGATATTTGGTATTTTTATCCCAGATGTCCCGCAAAAAAATACTCTGGCTCTGCAGCTGGTATCCCAATAAACTGGAACCGTTCAACGGCGACTTCATCCAAAGACATGCCCGTGCTGCAGCGCTTTATGACAATATCCATGTGATACACCTGGCGGCCGGCACATCCGGAAAAACAAC
>JANNUI010000511.1:0-3869 GCA_031395125.1 Chitinophagaceae bacterium
GTGAATAGTTGTATGGCTGAATTATATGGCAAAGCAACCGGGTGTGCAAAGGGTAAGGGTGGTAGCATGCACTTCTTTGGAAAAGATGTGAATTTTTATGGAGGTCATGGTATAGTGGGGGCTCAGATAGGGACCGGTGCCGGTCTGGCTTTTGCCGAGCAATACCGTAGCAGTGATAATGTGGTACTTTGCTATTTTGGTGATGGCGCTGCCAGGCAGGGCATGCTGCATGAAACATTTAACCTTGCGATGCTGTGGAAGCTGCCGGTGATATTCATCTGCGAGAACAATAATTACGCCATGGGTACTTCGGTAGAACGTACATCCAACGTAATTGACATTTATAAACTGGCCGATGGCTACGAAATGCCCGCTGATACGATCGACGGTATGACGCCCGAGACAGTGCATGAAGGAATAAGCCGGGCAGTAAAAAGGGCAAGGGAGAAAGGCGGCCCCACTCTGCTGGAGATAAAGACCTATCGCTACAAAGGCCATTCCATCAGCGACCCGCAGAAATACCGTACCAAAGAAGAAGTGGATGAATACAAGGGCCGTGACCCCATCCAGCAGGCGTTGAAAAAAATATTGGACAGCAAATTTGCTACACCCGCAGAGATTGATGTTATTAATACGAGGGTGGATGAGATAGTGGCGGGATCGGTTAAGTTTGCCGAAGAAAGTCCCTGGCCGGATGACAGCGAAGTATTGAAAGATGTGTATGTAGATCAGAATTATCCGTTTATTGTTGATTAGTGTTAGTGGGGTTTAGGAAGAAGCAAGCGGGGAAATCCCACTCCTCATTTACACTTGCTACTTATAAAATAAAAACTAATAAAGAGTTTTATGGCAGACAAGAAAAATGTGCAGGAGTTTGATGAGCAGGTGGTGATTGCGAAAGCAAAAGACTTCTGGACCCGTTATGGCAAGCTCACCACGATTGCCAGTGTGGCCGCCATCTTGCTGGCAGGCGGCTGGTATGTGTACCGTAACTATGTGAAAAACCCGAAAGAAGCAAAGGCCACTGAAGTAATGTTCAGGGCAGAGGAGTATTACCGCATGGACTCCGTCAATAAAGCGCTGAACGGCGACGGTCAGTACTGGGGCTTCCTGAAAGTGATCGACAAATATGGCGGCACCAAAGCAGGCAATATGGCAAGTTACTATGCCGGTGTATGCTATATCAAACTGAATGAAAACGAAAAGGCCATCAAGTATTTGAAAAAATTCAGCAGCAGTTCCAAACCATCGCAGGCAAGGGCTTATAAGTATTTGGCAGATGCTTATGGTGATCTTGGAAAGAACAAGGAAGCGGTGGAGTATTACAAAAAAGCCGCTTACCGGTTTGAGAAAGAAGAAACCTTTGCTGCCGAATGCCTGTTCATGGCAGCTTACCTGTCGCAAAAATCGCTGAACGATACAAAATCTGCGATTGAGTTATACAAAGAGGTGAAAGAAAAATATCCCCGTTCACAGCAGGGCTTTGATGCCGATACCTACCTGGCGCAACTGGGTGTGTACAGCACCGACAAATAATTATGACTGACGTTTCAAACAGCAAACTATTAAACAGCGGTGCAGGCATTCTGAAAAAGGATGCCTGTGTCGTTTTGGTGAAAACTGAATGGAACGCTGCTTTGGTGGATGAACTGGAAAGAGGAGCGGTGGCGGAACTGGCAAAACAGGGAGTGAAGAAAATGACAACCATAACTGTGCCGGGGGCTGTGGAGATACCTTTCGCTATCAAAAATTATTGGGATAGTGCAGGCAAAAAGAAAAGGCCTGATGCATTTATTGCGCTTGGCTGTGTGGTAAAAGGCGATACCCCGCATTTTGATTATGTGTGCAAAATAGTTGCTGATGGAGTGCTGCAGCTTAATCTCAGTCTCCCTGTGCCAACTATCTTTGGCGTACTAACGGTGGATAATGAACAACAGGCCAAAGAGCGGATCGGTGGCAAACATGGACATAAGGGGGAAGAAGCGGCGATCACAGCTGTGAAAATGATCGCTTTATCTGCATCATCGGGGAAAAAAAGCCGGAACAAATAATGCATTCGATATTTTTATGGAATCACCAAACACCCCGCCAGCCGTTGGGGATGGGAGCAAATGAACGTACAATTATTCATACCATGCTTTGTTGACCAGCTTTTCCCGGCAACAGCCTTCAATACGATAAAGGTGCTGGAGAAAGCCGGTTGTACTGTATCATACAATACCAGCCAGACCTGCTGCGGCCAGCCTGCTTTTAATGCCGGGTTCTGGGATGAGGCGAAATCTGTCTGCAGCAAATTCCTGAAAGACTTCAGCGGCAACGAATACATTGTGTCACCCAGTGCCAGTTGCGTGGGCTTTGTCAGGAATTATTACGTGAAGTTATTCGAGAACTCATCGCTGCATCATGAAGTGCAGGATGCCGGTAAACGGATCTTTGAGCTGTCGGAGTTTTTGGTGAAAGTGCGGAAGTTTGAAGATTTTGGCGCTTCATTGAATGGTAAGGCCACTTACCACGATAGCTGCGCCGGCCTCCGGGAATGTAAAATATAGGAGGAACCCCGGAAACTGCTGTCGCATGTAAAAGGGCTTGAGCTTGCCGAAATGAATGATGTGGAAACCTGCTGTGGTTTTGGAGGCACTTTTGCGGTAAAATTTGAAGCCATATCTGTTGCAATGGGTGAACAAAAAGTAGAGCATGCCATTGACACAGGTGCTGAATACCTGATCTCCACCGATCTTTCCTGCCTGATACACCTCCAGGGATATATCAGACATAAAGGCTACTCAATGCAGACCATGCATATTGCCGATGTGCTGGCAAGCGGCTGGTAGTTTTTTTGACTCTCCTTTTATAGGATTTCACTAATATGTTATAAAGCTGCGATGCGATAATTTTCAACAGAGGTAATTTCAGAAGCTTTGAAGGCTTACAACCTAAGTTCCCCTTTAGGGGACAGGGGCATAAAAGCCGGTATCCACCACAGATACCGGCCCGGTTTGCCCCTCACTCATTTGGAACACTGGCAGAGACATATACTGAAGGAAACGGATACACTTAATAGTTTCTGAATTCCATTATCGTAAAAGCAAAAGCCCCGGTTGCCTTTAAGCAGCGAAACTTTTGAAAAAGGGTTTATTATTTTGGGTGCATTTCAAATTGTGGTTACCGGAATTCCTCGTGGTATCAAATTTTTACCGCAAAGAAAATGAGATAAGGAGTTATCGCAGAGGTTCTCAGCGTAACCTCAGCGTTCTCCTGTTCTCTGCGGTGAAAAAAACCACTCCGACAATTTGCAATACACTCATTATTTTTATGAAGCAGCTTTGTAATTTTAATCCCGGTACATTACTGAACCACTTAAACAAACTTATATGGCATATTGGTTAGTAAAATCTGAACCCTCCGCTTTCAGTTGGGATGACCTGGTAAAAGAAAAACAAACCTGCTGGAGTGGTGTCCGCAACTATGCCGCAAGACTTCACCTGCGTAATATGAAAAAAGGGGATGTGGTTTTCTTTTATCACAGCAACGAGGGAACCGACATTGTCGGTATAGCCAAAGTGCTGAGGGAGGCTTACCAGGATCCCACAACGGATGACGACCGCTGGGTAGCCGTCGACCTTAAGTCGCATAAGAAATTAAAGAATCCTGTAACACTGGAAACGATCAAAAAAGATAAACGCCTTGCGGGCATGGCACTAGTTAGGATCGGACGCTTATCCGTACAGCCCGTAACAGATGCTGAATGGAAAGTAGTGATGGAACTGGCGGGAGAGAAGTGAGTCAGGCTTGCCCGCCGTAGCCCTGGCGAAGGTGGGAGTCGCTAGTCCTTAGTCAGGAGTCAATCACTCCGAATAAATTCGTTTAAC
>JANNUI010000525.1:0-7102 GCA_031395125.1 Chitinophagaceae bacterium
GCCCAATACAACTGGGAAGAGCTGGACAGCGAATTACAGGCCAAACAAAAACTGCTGGGCAACAATGTTGTGGCGATGATATGGAGCAAGGATTCCCTGCTGTTCAAGAAAGAAATGGGCGATTTTAACTCCAAAACTGTGGCCCCCATTGCCAGTTGCAGTAAATGGCTCACGGCAGCACTGGCGATGCAGTTCGTGGATGAAGGCAGGTTGTCGCTGGAAGATAAAGTGGTGAAGTATATCCCTGAATTTGAGAAATATTTCAAAAGCTATATCACGATCCGGCATTGCCTCAGTCACATGACAGGTATTGCCGATGATGATAAATTCCTGAAGAGGATCCTGGAAAGAAGAAAATATGCCTCGCTGGAGGAAGAAGTGAATGAGTTTGCCCGGCGTGATATCCGGGCCAATACGGGTACCGATTTCTGGTATGGCAATGTGGGTCTGAACATCGCCGGCCGGGTGCTGGAACTGATCAGCAAGAAAAAATTTGACGTACTCATCAAAACAAAACTCTTTGTACCGTTGGGGATGACAAAGACAAGTTTCGCCAATCTCAGCGGCGGACCCGTGAATCCCTCCGGCGGGGCACAGTCCACGGCAGATGATTACATGAAATTTTTACTGATGCTGCTGAACAACGGGAAGTTTAACGGCAAACAGATTTTGAGTGAGGAAGCCGTGAATGAAATGCGGAAGGTGCAGAATACGGCTGAACAGATTAAATATGCTCCAAAAGCTGCCGCGGGTTACCTGTATGCTTTAGGAAGCTGGGTGCAGGCTGGCCCCCTTCCCGAACTTAGTTCCCAACCTTCGTCAACCTCGGTTGCCCCCGAAGGGGGAAGGGTAGCCGTTTCATTGGCAAGTCCTGGTTTGTTCGGCACCTGGCCCATGATTGATTATTGCAGGGGTTATGCGTACATTGTTTTTGTAAAAAACCTGCTGGGCGAGGAAAGGGCCAATGCCCATGAAGCGATAAAGGAGATCATCGACCGGCAGCTATCTTCATCCTGTAAATAAACAAGCCATGTACGAACACCGTAAACAACCGCTGGCCCCTGCCTCCACTTTTTACCAGCGGATACTGAAGAACATCCTCCTCGCCTTGCTGATCATGGCGGTGTGCCTGGTCATTGGTGTGCTGGGCTATCATTATACGGCTGATATTCCCTGGCTGGATGCATTGCACAATGCCTCCATGATACTAAGCGGCATGGGGCCGGTGGTGGAAATAAACAGTACCGGGGGCAAATGGTTTTCTTCGGCTTATGCCCTCTTCAGTGGTATTGTTTTCATCACCAATGTTGGGGTGATACTGGCGCCGGCAGTGCATCGCATATTTCACCGGCTTCACTTAGAGGAAGAATAGTTACTGGTTCTTCACCAGCACCACCTTGTTGCGGTCGGCCTTGTACATGGTTTCATAGAACTTCACCAGTTCCGGGTAATCAGATGCCGGGAAACGGCCGCTGTTGTGTTCGATCGTCCGGTAATAGTACAGTTTGTCGCCTATGAGCTTCACACTGCTTTCATACCTGCCGAATTTTCCGCTGACCGATACATCTTTGGGCATGGCCTCGGGTATATAGCCTGCAGGTAAACTGATCTCCACCGTGTCCACATCCTTATAAGCAAATGAAAGATCAATATCGTATTGCCGCTGTACATCCGCAGCAAGTTTGCGGCTGGTCCTCGTCATGATATTAGGGACGATGAACAGCCTTTTGCCGGTGATGGTTGCGTAGTTGCTAACCACAATTTCCAGCTTTTCCTCGATGAATGGCAATACGGAACGGTGTTCCCTGTAATCAAAACTCCGGATATCATAGGTGGCAAGATCAAACTGCTCATGCAGCACTTCCTTCACTTTATCTTTTGAGAGATCGTTGATAAGACTGTGATAACGGTCCTGCCGCAGGCCTGAATAATTGGTTGTTGCATTTATTTCTAATGTGGCATCATCGCTGAGCACGGCTTTGATATGCCGCATTTCCAGGTTTTCCTTTATTCCGTATTTAGGTGTACGCACCAGTTTGCCGCCTTCCTCCGTTACCAGCAGTGCGTAGCGGTCAGATGTAAAGCCACTCAAATAACCTGCAGGTAATGTTTGATCCGTGCATTCAAGCCACATGGTATCTTTTTCAAAAGGCACACAAAGGATAACATGGTTGAACTGCTGCGCCGGAAAATCAGCAACGATATTGCCGCTGCCCCTTCCTGCCTTTACCAATGTGTAGCAGGAGGCAATGCCGGCTTCCTTCAGCAGGCTGTACATATAGTTGGTCAGCGCCTTGCAATCGCCATAGGCCTTGGTGGCCACATAGGTTGCATCGTAGGGTTGCCAGCCTCCGAGACCCAGCTGGATGCTGATATAACGGGTGTTCTTTTGCAAATACTCATAGAGGCGGGCTGTTTTCTGTTTGGCATCCGGAACAGAACCGGCGATCTGCTGCACCGCCTGCTTTACAGCCGGGGGCAGCTCGTCCCTTCCCTGCTTCAATGAATATACAAATTCGCCAAAGCCTTTCCAGGTACTCATATCACCCCTGTATTTCTCTATTTCAAATTCGGTGGGCCCGGTAAACACCATGGGATTGATCTCATGCCAGTCCGGCGATGCATATTCATCTTCGATCGCCGGCAGTTGCGATACTTCCCAGCTAAGTGTCTTTTTGTTTTTGCCGGTAGTGCCCGCCACCGGTTCACCGGAATAGTTGAATGATCTGTACCGGACCAGGTAAGAGGCAGGAGCTATTACCATGAAACTGCTTTTCTCCACCGCAAAATTTTCTTCTTCCCTCGGCAGCCATACCGGAAAGAAGAGTGTGCCGTTATACCTTATCTCCACTTCATACTCCACCGTGTAAGGATACAGCTTATAAAAAAAATGATGCGCCTTGCGGCGGTTATCATCGGCCAGGCTGGATTCATCTGAACCGGTCAGGTCCAGTACCTGTTTATTCTTCAGCCTTTTCAGTTCCCGGCCTTCCGCATCATAGAGAGTGCCTTCAATATTCCTTATCTCATACAGCTTATCGTAGTATTCAATAAAAGCGGCCATGCGATCGCCATTTTCATTCAGGATGGTGAGTGCATACTTTTTTTTCAGCACGGCCTCACCGGTATTCATCACTTCAAAACTTATTTTCTCCATCCGCTTCACCGCATGGGCATTCTTCAGCAATGCAGCCGGTATCCTTGAAACAGCATACTCGTCTCCATCCGCATACAGATGAAGGGAGAAGAATAATGAAACTGAAAAAAGAATTACCCTCTTACCCATAATCAGTTTTTCTTTTTGAAAACGATCTGCTCCGCCTGTTTCTTTACTACCAGGTTAAAAAATTCCCGCAGCATTTCATACTCTTCCGGAAGGAAGTAAGCCCTGCTGATCTTTACCCTTGAACGGAACGAGATATTGTTGCCCGATTGCGACACCCGGTATTCAAACATGCCCTGGTTTTCTACGTTCAGTTTTACCATTATTGATTTGGGCAGCTCATCCACCACATAACCCTGCGGCACTTCCATCTGCAGGTTATAAGTTTCATCCATGGTAAAAGGCATTTCTACCGGGTATAGTCTTTCAGCAGATTTAAAAAGGTTTTCCTTGTACCCTTCGCCAAACATAGGGTTGAAATAAATGATGTCTTCTTTATCCCCTTTCAGGTCAAAGTCGTAATGAATACCCAGCACTTCATCGTATTGCTGCAAAGAGTCAATTCCGAAATTGCTGATGGCGGCTTCCGTTCCAAAATCTTTCTGAATATCTTTCTGCAATTGCTCTTTGCCTTGTTCCCTGATTCGTTCTCTCAGTTCAAGCGATTCATAATAGCCCGGTGTCTGGTTCATGCTGCCGACGAGATTGCCTTTTTCATCATTTACCAGGAAAACTGTGGTATATTTTGTTTCGGTGAGTGAGTCGGCGCTCAGCGTCACCAGTTCTGCGCTTTCGCTAATCACCCGGGCTTCATCATTGTAGCAGCGAAGCGGCAGGCGGCCAAAACCCATCTGTGGTTCACTGGCATCGAGGAAAAATGTTTTGCCGTCAATCACGGCCCTTGTCACCACATAATTATACTGGTGCAGAAGGGGGTATGCGGAATACACAAAACCATGAGACCGGGTGCTGAGCAACACAGGGCTTGCATCAATATCTTCATTCAGCAGCATGGCCGTAAGTAAGAGGTTAATTTCTGCTACATTGCCTTTCCGGGTTTTTATCAGGTTTTTTAAGGACTGCCTCATCCACTTATCGCTGTGATCAATACAGGTAAAATTATCCCGCACATAAGTGTATATTTTCCGGGCCAGCTCACTTTTATTGACAGAAACATTCTTTATAGGTGTGGTGAGATCTTTTACCCATAAATTATCCCTGGTTATCTGCTGGCCAAAATATTCCATCTTCATCATATCTTTTGCCACTTTTGGCCAGTCTTCAATCCATTTCCTTTCCTCCAATGGCTCCCGGTATTCTACCAGCTGAAATTCAATTTTAGCAATATGGTTATTTATTGCAGAAGTAAAATTTTCCTCTTTTAACGCCTTCACATTTTTCATCACCCAATGGTAATTCACTACGTTAGAACTGACAATAAAATGTTTCATAACCTGGGGGCTGATGCCAGACCCCCCCGCACTACGGTTGCCTATTACCTGGTATGTTTCAAGTTTGTTTTTACTTTCTTCTACATCATACTTTTTATATCCCTGGGTCAGGAATACATAGCCGAGAAAATCTGGCAGCGACAGGTTATACTCACTCCATAAACGGGGGTATTCTCCCTGGTACTTCCACGGTTGCAGGTTTGGAAGGAAGTCGGAGATAATAGTGTATTCAAACTCAATTATACAGCCTTCTTTCACATTAGGTAAAGTGAATTTCTTTGCACTCCAGTTTTTATCAATCTTCTCTTTAAATAAGCCGGTCTTTACTTCCAGTTTGGATTCTACCACTTTCCCGTTCTCAAGATTATAAGTTACAGCCCTCACCTTATCTAATTTTTCTTCATCGTCATCATTATCAGAATAAAGTTTTATAAATACAGTGGAAATATCATACCCGTTTTTTTTAAGTATATGAACCCGGGTATGCCGCTTAAACACCAGCGAGAACCAGCCTTTATTGTTTCCCTCGATCTTGCTGGAGCCAATATCGCTGATAATGACTGCACTGGCATTGGTGTCAATGCTGTACACTTTGCTGGCGAAATCCTTTTCGGTCACATCGCCGAATTTGATCTTATTGACATTTTGCCCTGCCACAGCAGCGGCGGTAAAACCGGAAAAAAGGAGCAGTTTCAGTTTCTTCATGGTGCTGTTGGTAAAAAATGAATGTGGTTACCAATTTTACGTAAAAAAAAGCAAACTTGCCGAAGTAAATCCCGTGTGACCGGTATTACTGAATGACAATGTCTTGCAGTGAATACGTTGCAGCAACATAGCGCTTTCATCAAAAAAACAGCGGCAGCGCTGGGTTTTGACTATTGCGGGGTGGCCAAAGCGGTCCGTCTTGATGCAGATGCCCGGCGGCTGGAGGACTGGCTGAAGAAAGGCATGCAGGGAACAATGGATTATATGGAGAAATATTTTGATCTCCGGATCGATCCATCCAGGCTGGTACCCGGCGCCAGTTCCGTCATCACCCTGCTGCAAAATTATTACCCGGGACAAAAACAGGCGGACGAGGCGCCAAAGATCTCCAAATATGCTTATGGAAAAGATTATCATGAAGTGGTCAGGGAAAAACTGGGTGTATTTATTCAATCAATAAAAGAAAATATCGGTGAAATAAATGGCCGGGGTTTTGTGGATTCGGCGCCGGTGCTGGAGCGGACATGGGCGCAGCGCAGCGGGCTGGGCTGGATCGGGAAGAACGGTAATCTTATTAATAAACAAAGCGGTTCTTTCTATTTCATCGCCACACTGATAACAGATCTTAAACTGGAGTATGACGATCCGTTTGCCAAAGATTTTTGCGGCACCTGCACCCGTTGTATTGATGAGTGTCCAACCGACGCCATCCTTCCTGATAAGGTGGTGGATGGCAGCCGCTGCATCTCTTATTTCACCATTGAGCTGAAAGAAATGCTGATACCTGCTGAGATGAAGGGGCAATTTGACAACTGGATGTTTGGCTGCGACACCTGCCAGGATGTATGCCCCTGGAACCGTTTCAGCCATCCGCACAATGAAACTGCATTTGATCCGCTGCCGGAAATATTAAACCTCAGTACCAAAGAATGGGAAGCAATGACTGAAGAAGCCTTCCGGAAAATTTTTAAAGATTCTCCGCTACGCAGAACTAAGTTCAAAGGCATTCAGCGCAACCTGCAGTTCTTAAGTAAAGGAAATAAATGAACCGACCTTCCGGAAAAGCTGCGACATATTTGTTTGAACCACCCTTCCGTTGTCAGGGCAGGCTGCGGCACATAGAAACATAGTTCTTCACATAGAAAGCTATGTATTTTTTCTATTGTGTGATATGTGTCTATGTGGTTCCGCTGCAAGATGGTTACATTTAAATAGCCGGTGTAAATTACTTTGAAATAACCTCTTTTAGTTTCCCTAACCCCTCTTCCATCACCGGCCCGTATCTTTTTTCCAGTAGCAGGCTGGAAAATTTTTCCCAGGGGTACCAACGCAGGCGGAAGTCCATAAACCACTGAACAGTGACTGTATTGGGTGTAGCAGCCCGGTACACAATCCAGCCGGTGATCCCTTTTCTTCCGTTGGCTATGGTACTGTTGGCTGTAACAGAACTGTCGGTAACAGAAGTTATAACAGGGAACGATTCAGCCGAATCAATACCCGGATACCAATTGCGCCAGTTTGCCGTGTCTTCCAGTTGCGCCATCACTTCCACACGGTCCGCATTGATATCAATAGCTTTTGAAATGCGTACCCGGGATGGAAAGAAAAATGAAATGAATGTGATCAGGACTGCAAAAGCAACAAAGCTGATCAATCCAAGTTTTATGATACGCATACTATTACTGCTGAATCACTGAATTTAATAATATTTAAACCTTGACTCCGGGCTCCCGACTCACGACTCATGACTCACGACTCTCCCTACTCCTGACTCCTGACTCCT
>JANNUI010000536.1:0-2060 GCA_031395125.1 Chitinophagaceae bacterium
GCTGCTGCTGTTTGGTGGCATGTTTTATTTGTTCTACCGTATTTTTTTCAAGCCAATGATCAATGCCAGTCGATTGCAGAAAAACGGCATCCCCGGCAAAGCAAGAATTCTTGAAGTAAAAGATACCGGTGTCACTATTAATAATAATCCGCAGGTAAAATTGATATTGGAAGTAAAAAACAGTTTTGGACAGAAATACACGGCCCAATGCCGGGTGTTGGTTTCCAGGATAAATCCCGGCGCCTATATGCCCGGTATGGAAGTACCGGTAAAGATCGACCCGAAGAATGAACAGAATGTGGTGCTTGATTTCAGCGGCAGCAGTGCTGCTGCATCATCCTCTTCTGTTTCACCAGGCAATACAGCAGCCCTTACCGCCGAATTGGAGAAAATGCAGCAGGAGAACAGCACCATTGCGGCATCAGGCCGGCCCGCAAGGGCTATCATAAAAAAATACACCTGGCTTGGGGCTTATGTAAATGGCAATAACCCTTATGTGGAATTAGAACTGGAGGTTTTACCTGAGCATTCCGCCTCTTTCAGCGGCAAAACCAGAGGGGTGATTGCTGAAACCTCTGTTTCTAAATACCAGCCCGGGCAGGAGATTTTTGTAAAATATGACCTGTATGACAACAGCAAGCTGGTGATTGATCATTCCTGATACAGTTTTCATCAATCCCATTTCCTTACATTTCCTCTGCCAAACTATATTTTAATTATTGTCAGGGGGAACTTTACATAAAATTTTTCATCCGGATTATACTAAAGTTCGGCTGAAAAATTTTATGTACGTTTGTCACAAAGGATGGGGTTATGAAGCTTTCACATTTATCTGAAACATTAATCGGTTCGGAGATCGTAAAACTCGGCGGTGAGATAAGAGAAAAGATCCGCCAGGGCGAACGCATTTACAACTTCACTGTGGGAGATTTCGACCCTTCTATTTTTCCCATACCCCAAGAGCTGGAAGATGCTATTGTGGAAGCTTACCGAAAACATTTTACCAATTATCCCGCTGCGGAAGGAAATCTTGACTTGCGGGAGGCGCTGCATTCATTTATAAAAGATGAAGAAGGGCTTGATTACGGAACCGGTGAAATTTTAGTCGCCTCCGGCGGCAGGCCGCTTATCTATGCCGTATTCAGGGCAGTGTGTGACAAAGGTGATAAGGTGATCTATGCTGTTCCAAGCTGGAACAACAATCATTACACCCATTTTGTAGGCGGCGAACATATTGTGATCCAGGCAAAAGCCGAAAACAACTTTATGCCGACGGCCGATGATATCCGCCCGTATATCCGGGAAGCTACGTTGATCTCCCTCTGCTCACCACAAAACCCGACCGGCACCACTTTCCGCAAGCAAGAACTGGAAGGTATCTGCGACCTGGTGATCGAAGAAAATAAAAGAAGGGGTGTTACTGAGAAGAAACTGTATGTTATGTACGACCAGATGTACTGGCATCTCACTTATGGCGATATTCAGCATTATAATCCTGTTTCGTTGCGACCAGCCATGCGTGACTATACTATATACATTGATGCGATCAGTAAGGTGTTTGCCGCCACCGGTGTACGGGTGGGCTGGGGCATGGGGCCTGCTACGGTGATCAATAAAATGAAAGCCATCCTCACACATGTTGGCGCCTGGGCGCCGATGGCGGAACAAAAAGCTGTTGCCTGGTATCTCGGTCAAAGGGATGCAATCAAAAAATACCTGTCAGGTTTTAAGGCAGAGATCGAAGAAAGACTCCGCCGTATCTATGAAGGTTTTATGCAATTGAAAGCTGAAGGATTGCCCGTAGATGCTATTGCACCCGAAGCAGCTATTTATCTTACCATCAAAATTGACCTGACAGGAAAGAAAACCCCTGATGCCCGCCTGCCGGACGGGCAGGGAAAACTACTGGGAGACCAGGGCGCCGTAACCGCCTACATCCTGAATGCAGCTGGCCTGGCCGTTGTTCCTTTTTACGCTTTCGGCGCCGACAGAAGCTCTGCCTGGTACAGGCTGAGTGTGGGCACCTGTAAAAAAGAAGAGATCGCGGAAATGACAGGGAA
>JANNUI010000565.1:0-3992 GCA_031395125.1 Chitinophagaceae bacterium
AGCCCCAGACCAGGGCGACATAGAGGACCGCGGCACCGGTATAGAGCTCCAGCGGGCGGAAGAACTGCACCGTGAGTTCATGCGCGCGGAACATGGCCTGGGTCTTCAGCACACCTAAACCTGTTTTTATATCGTTGGTGATATTCTCACCG
This sequence comes from Chitinophagaceae bacterium, assembly GCA_031395125.1. Taxonomy (GTDB): domain Bacteria; phylum Bacteroidota; class Bacteroidia; order Chitinophagales; family Chitinophagaceae; genus JJ008. Next base: position 153 of record JANNUI010000565.1, read on the forward strand.
GCAAAAGGAATAACGGCAGTATGTTTTAATATGCCCTCATAAAAAACAGCAAGATCGGTTGTACCGCCACCAATGTCAACAATAGCAACACCCGCTTCGAGGTCTTCCTGTCCCATTACTGCCGAAGAAGAAGCCAGCGGCTGCAGCACCAGGTCCTTGGTATGCAAGCCTGATCTTTCCACACTGCGGTTGATATTACGGATGGCATTTTTATCACCGGTGATGATGTGAAAGTTGGCGCCGATCTTAACCCCGCCATAACCGATCGGGTTGGGAATATTCTGAAAATTATCCACGGTGAATTCCTGCGGGATCACATCAATGATCTGGTCGCCGGCCGGTATGTACGTTTTATACTGGTCATCGATCAGCTGATCGATTTCCTTTTGGGTGATCTCGCCATCCGTATTCTGGCGAACAATATCGCCACGGGTCTGCAGGCTTTTGATATGATGCCCCGCAATACCGACATACACTTCGTTTACGTTCAGGCCGGGGTTGGATGCAAAGCAGTTTTCCAGTGCCGACCTGATGGCTTTGATGGTTTCATCAATGTTCAGCACCTGGCCGTGCTTTACACCGTTGGAACTGGACTTGCCGAAGCCAAGTATCTCCAGTTTGCCAAACTCATTTTTGCGTCCGGCAATAACCGCAATCTTGGTGGTCCCGATGTCCAGTCCGACAATAATGGGTTGTTCGTTGTTCATAGTTGTTTTTTTTTGTTGCGAGGCGAAGCCGAAGCAATCCCCTCAGTTTATTATTGAAATTTTTATTTATCCGGCTTTATTACTACTATCATCGTCCTTTGCGTCGCTCCGAAGGAGCCCCTTCGGGGCACTCTTCAGGGTTCTGTACACTACTGAGCATTTTTGGAATCTCCACTCTCTTCCAAAACTTTCCTACAATTCCATCTTTTTTATTGAACCCCTCCGGGGTTCAGATCTATCTTTCCTATGTTGACTCCGGGTTGCACCCGGAGCTACCCACATTGAACCCCTTCGGGGTTCCGTCCTACTCCCCACTCCCTACTCGCCACTAGCTACTAGCCACTCACCATTCACTATTCACTATTCACCATTCCCCATTCCCCATTCCCCATTCCCCATTCACCCTAATTGTATCCGCCCTTATCCTCCTCCGGTTTTTTCGGCATCACAGCTTTTGGTTTCTTTGACTCTTCTTTCTTAACCGTTGTTTTCTTACCGGATGTCACGGGTTTAACATCTTTCTTCACTGCTGTTTTCACTGCCTGCCCGCCATCCGCCTGTTGGCGGACAGCAGGATCTTCAACTTGCAGGCGGGGGTTGGGATCAGGTTGCTGCTCAGGGTATACAGCTTCTTTGCCAGGTGATTTTTCGTCACCGGTTATTGTTACATTTGTTACAGGCTCTGAAACAGGCGGTAATGCTTTTAAAACGGTGTCGTTTGCCGCCTCAGCAGACTGGCGCAGCAGTTTTTCTACATTTTTCCTCAGTTGTACCGAATCCACTTTAGGGTCGCCGGCATATTTTGAGGCCACTACCTGTCCTTTATACTGCACATCGATCAGCTTGTATTTATCAAAACCGGTTTTGCTCGATACATGCCTGTAAAAAACCATCAGCCGGTTAAATTTCGCCGGCATGTTTTCCCCGTCACCCAGTTTTACCAAATGGTTACCTACCACCGGTACCATCTCAAACTTTCTTTCTGCTGTAATATCTATTTGCGCCACCTGCGACATCCAGAACGGGTCATTAATAATGTAGGCAGCAGTTACCCTTACATCATTCAGCAGGGCACTGTCCCTGGCAGTGAGTGTTTTCTTTTCAGGGAAACCGGTGAACACCGGCACTTTTGCACTCAGCTTATCAGACAAGGGCATTATCCTCCCGGCATTGTCTATGTAGAAAGAATTTCCTTCCGTGGTAAATATTCTTGCCACCGGCTCTTTTTCTGTAACTGTTACATGCAGCACGTCTTTATTATCGAAATACAGCTCCGCTTTGCTTATCCAGGTATTTTTTTCCAGCATCTGTTCCAGTTCATTCAGGTTAAATGAAGTAACGGCCTGACCCCTGATAGTCCCCTTACCGGCCTTCCTCAAAAGTTCCTCTACATCTTTTTCATTGATAAAGAAATTGTTTTCAGGTCCTTTCAGCGTAATTACATAATCACTGCATTGCCCCTTCTTCTTATTACTGATAGCCGCCAGCATTAAAGTGAGCATACCGCTGCCGATGCAGAGCCATACTGCTATAAACAGGATCTTCCGTATCGTTGTTTTTGCGTTCACTTATATTCCTTTTACTATTTCTTTTATTGGTTCCACCAGCATATCAATATCTCCTGCCCCTGCTGTTATCAGCACTTCTCCAAAATCCCTGTTTATCGTTTTCGAAAAATCATCTTTTATCCAATCCAGTAATGCTTCTTTTCCTTTCACTGATTTATGATCCTTTTTCATTTTATTCAGTATCATCTCACTGCTTACCCCTTCAATGGGTAATTCCCTTGCGGGATAAATGGGCAGCAGGATCACTTCATCAGCCAGGTCAAGCACTTCCGCAAATCCATCGGCCAGGTCCCTTGTCCGGGTGTAGAGGTGCGGCTGAAATATCACCGTACATTTCTTTTGCCTGAACAAAGCCCTCGCCCCGCTGATCAGGGCTCTTAATTCTTCCGGGTGGTGTGCATAATCATCAATAAATACAACTTCACCCCTTCTCACATCTCCACTATGTGGAGAGGGGTGGGGGGCGAGGATATACTCAAATCTTCTTTTCACCCCCGTAAAACTTTCGACTGCCGCTTTGATCTTGTCATTTTCAATTCCCAAAGAACTTGCGACTGCAATTGCCGCCACTGCATTCTCCACATTGTGCATTCCTCCCATATTCAGTTTCACATTCTCCAGTATGTTATCTTCCTCCGAAGGCTCGTCAGGACCCCGTTGGAGAGTTTTTCCGGATATCACCACATCAAATTCATAGCTGCCGTTCATCATCCGGATATTGGCTGCATACACATCAGCACTTTCGTTCTGCAAGCTGTAGGTGATATGCTGATCTGTTTTCCCGCCGGGTCCTGCGGACAATTCTTTCCCTCTCTTTAATCCGAACTGCCGGATCAGTAACCCGCCCGTCCTTACTTTCCCGCTGAAATCAATAAAAGCCTGCTCTACTGCTTCAGCCGTACCATATATATCCAGGTGGTCGGCGTCCATGGCGGTGATGATAGCGATATCCGGATTTAATTTCAAAAAACTCCTGTCATACTCATCCGCTTCAATCACACATACATTTCTTTTACTGCTCCAGAAATTTGTTCCATAGTTCACGGCAATACCACCAAGAAAAGCGTTGCAGCCAAACCCGCTGTTCCGCAGCAAATGTGCCGTCATGGCAGTGATGGTTGTTTTGCCATGTGTTCCCGCAATACATATATTAAAAGAACTTTCTGTTATGATCTGCAACACATCACTTCTTTTTGCCACCTTATACCCATTCTCCCGGTAATAAACCAGCTCTTTGTGGTCTTCCGGAACAGCCGGTGTATAAACCACCAGGTCGGCTTGTTTGGGTATCAGTTCCGTATTCTCTTCATAATGCACCCCGATACCCGCTACCTCCAGTTCCTTTGTCAGCGCTGTAGCTGTTTTATCATAGCCGCTCACTTTTACTCCCCCCTCATGAAAGAACCTTGCAATGGCGCTCATCCCTATCCCACCGATCCCGATAAAAAAGACCTCTCTCAGTTTTTCAATCCCCCGGAAGGGGGTATTCATAAGGACAGTATTCAAACCCCCAGCCCCTGAAGGGGAGTCTGGAGATAGTCTTCTTGTCTGATATTCACTTTTCA
>JANNUI010000585.1:0-3403 GCA_031395125.1 Chitinophagaceae bacterium
CTGGCCTGTTTTATTGTGGCGGGTACGGGGCAAAAAATGGCGAAGCATGGCAACTACGGCGCTTCATCTGTCAGCGGTGCCTCTAATGTGATGGAGCAGCTGGGTTATAAATTCAGTAGTGAAAATGGTAAACTGAAAAAGGAAATTGAGGAAGCGAATATTTGTTTTCTGCATGCGCCCTTGTTTCACCCGGCGCTAAAGACGGTGGGACCGATAAGAAAGAACCTGGCCATGCGGACATTCTTTAACATGCTCGGCCCGATGGCCAACCCCGCCAACCCGGCTTATCAATTGGTGGGAGTGTATAACCTGGAAATGGCAAGGATCTATAATTATTTGCTGCAGTTGGGCGGCAAACCATTTACCATCATTCACAGCCTGGATGGATATGACGAGATTTCACTGACAAACGATACCAAGGTCATCACCAACGAAGGAGAAAGGATAATGACACCGGAACAATTGGGTAAAAGGATGGTATCAGCAGCAGATATCAGTGGCGGGAACAGTGTGGAAGAAGCGGCCAAGATCTTTGAAACGATCCTGAAAGGTGAAGGAACCTGGGCACAGAATGCTGTGGTACTGGCCAATGCGGCGATGGCATTGCATTGCACCGGCAAATATAAAAATTATGATGAAGCATACAACGCAGCTGTGTTGAGTTTGGAGAGTGGGAAGGCGAATGAGAGTTTAAGTAAATTAGTTGCATTACAACGGTAGTACAGTCTTCAATCTTTTGGAGTCTTGTCATTCCGACGAAGGAGGAATCTGAGAGATTGCGATAGTCGGACATTCATTGTTTTTGAGATGCCTTCCCTACTTCGTCGGGACAGGCTCAAACCTCGGCATGACAAGACCCGGAAAGTTTGTTGATTTACTAATCATACGAAGAGAATAAGGTGGATATACTCGAAACCATAGTTGCAGCCAAGAAAAGGGAGATCGAACCACTCAAGCTAAAAAGCCCGATAGAAAGGTTTGAGAAAGATGGTTTATTCTGGCCAATAAGGAACCGGTCTTTGGTGCAAAGCTTGCTGATGCCCGGAAGCACCGGTATCATTGCAGAGTTCAAAAGAAAAAGCCCGAGCAGGGGCTGGTTCAAAACCAAAGACCTGGAAGTGGAACCGGTGGTATCGGCCTATAATAAAAGTGCAGCCGGTATATCGGTATTGACGGATGATGAATTTTTCGGGGGCGACCTGGACGACCTGATACAAACCAAAGTGCTGACGGATATCCCGGTACTCCGCAAAGATTTTATCATTGACAAATGGCAGATCGCAGAAGCCAAAGCTTTTGGGGCGGATGTGATATTGCTGATTGCGGCCTGCCTGACTCCGGCAGAGGTAAAAGAGTTTGCTGCGTATGCCAATAGTATCGGCCTTGAATCGATACTGGAAGTGCATAACGGGGAAGAACTGGGCCATTGCTGCGATGAAGTCAATATGGTGGGGGTGAACAACCGTAACCTGAAGACATTTGAAGTGGATATTAATGTCTCGCTGCAGTTGATCAATAAAATACATACGGGTAAACCAGCAATTGCTGAAAGCGGTATCAGCAGCGTGGATACAATTGTAACTTTGCGCAATGCCGGTTTCAAAGGTTTTTTGATCGGCGAGAATTTTATGAAAGAGGAACATCCGGGAAAGGCATTTGAAGAATTTGTAACTGAGCTAAAAGGCAGCCACTAATTGCACGAATGACACGAATAAGAAATATTAAAACAAAAAAAGACCATGGACAAGCACTGATTAGTGTTATTAGTGCAATTCGTGGCGAAAAATCATGAATATAAAAGTTTGCGGCATCACCGAAATGAAACAACTGCACCAGCTGGAAGGACTGGACATTGACTTTGCAGGATTGATATTTTACAAAGAATCACCCCGCTATGTGGGTGATAAACTGCCGAAGGAGGAAGTTAAGAAGGCCGATTTCGATCTGAAGATAACGGGAGTGTTTGTCAACCCCGAAATGATCGATGTACTGGATGCGATTGATGAGTATGGCCTGGAAGTGGTGCAGCTGCACGGCGACGAAAGCCCTGCAATGTGCGAAGACCTGAGCAGCGAAGTGGAAGTGATAAAAGCTTTCCGGGTCGCAGATGGCGCCAACATCGATAAACTGGTGGCTCCGTATGATGCTGTTTGTGATTATTATTTGTTTGACAGTGGTGGTTTGAAAGAGAGTTTCGGGGGAACAGGTAAACAGTTTGACTGGAATATGCTGACCAGGGCCAAAATTGAAAAGCCTTTCTTTTTAAGCGGTGGTATCAGCCTGGAGGATGCAGCAAAAGTGAAAGCGTTTAAGCATCCGGATTTTTTTGGGATTGATATCAACAGCCGTTTTGAAAAAAGTCCCGGAGTGAAGGATATGGGGGCGGTGTTGCAGTTCAGGCAGGCGATGAAAAAGAAAGAAGTGGGAAGTAGTGAGTAGTGAGTGGTGAGTAGTGAGTGGTGAGTGGGATGAAAATGCCCTATAGTTTAAGGTTCATCCCCGCCTGTTCAAAGGACTCCTTCGGAGGGCGGGGCGAACTGAGTGGGCTAAATGTTTTGAGAAATTTGGGGTGCCTGTCTGCCGGTAGGCAGGAGTTTCGATGCCATGAAAAACAGAACGCACAAGTGTGCCCTTCGTTACCTCAGGGTAAACTTGCAACAGACGATGATTGTAGTACTACAGCCGGGTACAAAAAAATAAAAAATGAATTCAACTAATATAAACGACCAAAAGCCTCCCCTTCGGGGAGGTTTGGAGGGGCTTCCCAATGCGCAGGGCTATTATGGTCAGTTTGGCGGAGCATACATACCCGAGATGTTGCACCGCAATGTGGAAGAGCTGCGGACAAAATACCTGGAGATCATTTATGAAGAAGGTTTTCAAAAAGAATTTCAGCAACTGCTGAAGGATTATGTGGGCAGGCCAACGCCATTATACCTGGCGGAGCGGCTGAGTAAGCGGTACGGGGCAACTATTTATCTCAAGCGGGAAGACCTTTGTCATACCGGGGCGCATAAAATAAATAATACGATCGGGCAGATATTGCTGGCGGAGCGGCTGGGCAAGAAAAGGATCATCGCCGAGACGGGTGCCGGTCAGCATGGAGTGGCTACGGCTACAGTATGTGCACTGAAAGGCGTTGAATGCATTGTGTACATGGGCGAAAAGGATATGGAGCGGCAGGCGCCGAATGTGGCGAGAATGAAAATGCTTGGGGCAACGGTGATACCGGCGACAAGCGGCAGCCAAACATTGAAAGATGCCACAAACGAAGCGATACGTGACTGGATCAATCACCCGGATGATACGCATTATATCATCGGCAGTGTGGTGGGGCCACATCCTTACCCGGATATGGTGGCGAGGTTCCAGTCTGTGATAAGCGAAGAGATGCGGAAACAAT
>JANNUI010000616.1:0-1537 GCA_031395125.1 Chitinophagaceae bacterium
CGTTGACCGGGTTCCTTCCCCACGATCAGGTGCTGACGCGGATGGCGCGGGCGACCGTGCTTGTCAGCGCGTCGATGGCCGAAACCTCGAACATGGTGGTCGTCGAAGCGATGGCCGTCAGCACGCCGGTCATCCTGTCCGACTTGAGATTTCAGCGCCAACTGGCTGGCGACGTTGCTCGTGGCGCCGGCGCCGCTGCCGCGCATGGATTTTTCCAAGGGCATCGCGCCGGGATCGCAGACCCTGGTTGCGATCCCGACGATCCTCTACAGCGCGCGGAACGTCGAGGATCTGGTCGAGGCGCTGGAAGTCCGCTTTCTGGGCAACCGGGACGAACGCCTGCAATTCTGCCTGCTGACCGATTTTGCGGACGCGGACGCGGAAACGCTGCCGCAGGACGAGGCGCTGCTGCAGCTTGCCGCGCAGCGCATCGCAGACCTGAACGCAAATTACCGGCCGGCCACCGGCCCGGCGGGCAAGGACATTTTCTTCCTGCTGCACCGTCCGCGCCGCTGGAATCCGCGCGAGCGGACCTGGATGGGCTACGAGCGCAAGCGCGGCAAGCTGGGGGACCTGAACGCGCTGCTGCGCGGCGCCATCGCCGCCGGTGCCGATCCCTTCTCGCGCATCGCCGGCCGTGTCGCCGACCTGTCCGGCGTCCGGTACGTGATCACGCTGGACACCGATCCGCAACTGCCGCGCGACTCGGCGCGGCAACTGGCCGGCACGATGGCGCATCCGCTAAATCGCGCCCGCTACGACGCCGCCAGCGGGCGTGTGACGGAAGGCTACGGCATCCTGCAGCCGCGCGTGGCGGTGAGCGTGACGCATTCGAACCGCACGCGTTATGCGCGGCTGCACGGCGAAGAGGCCGGCATCGATCCGTATACGCGCATGGTCTCCGACGTCTACCAGGACCTGTTCGGCGAAGGTTCGTTCATCGGCAAGGGCATCTACGACGTCGACGCCTTCGAGCTGTCGCTAAAGGGCCGCTTCCCGGAGAACCGCATCCTCAGCCACGATCTGCTGGAGGGATGCTATGCGCGCTGCGGCCTGGCGAGCGACGTGCAGCTCTACGAGCAGTATCCCGCCCGCTATGGCGCCGATGCGAGCCGCCGGCACCGCTGGATGCGCGGCGACTGGCAACTGTTCGGCTGGCTGCGCCAGAGCGTACCCGGCGCCGACGGCGGCCGGCAGAAGAATCCGCTCTCATTCCTGTCCCAGTGGAAGATCTTCGACAACCTGCGCCGCAGCCTGGCTGCTCCCGCATTGACGGCGCTGTTGCTGCTCGGATGGGCATTGCTGTCGCCGGCGTGGCTCTGGAGCGCCGCCGTGCTGGCAGTGGTGCTGCTTCCCGTCTTGAGCGCGTCGCTCGCGGAACTGATTCGCAAGCCGGAGGACGCCGTCTGGCGCCAGCATATTGCCCGCGTCCTGCAATCGGCCGGCGAACACCTCGCGCGGGCGGCATTCGCCGTGGCCTGCCTTCCTTTCGAAGCCTGTTCCAGCCTGGACGCGATCCTGCGCAGCGCGGCACGAC
>JANNUI010000643.1:0-5412 GCA_031395125.1 Chitinophagaceae bacterium
AAAATATTTTTCAGAAAGCTTCCGCAAGAACTGGATGGGCAAAAAAGCCGGCGATGCAGAGGTTGCTCAACTGAAAACCGCTTTTGATGAAAAAGAAATGGAATGGATCATCAGCGACCTGGGATTGTCCGCAGGGACCCCTTCGGGGAAAGATGATCCTACGGCCGGCGATAAATATTTCAAAATAGCCATTACCAAAGTAGGCCTGCTGGAGAAAAGAGAAATGAACGAAGAGTTCTTCAACCAGCTTTATCCAAACCAGCGTGTGGTGACAGAAGCTGAATTCAGGAGTAAGATCAAAGAAGAGATCCAGAACTACTGGAATGGCCAGGCCAATAACCAGATCCATGACCAGGTGTTTCACCAGCTGGTGGACCATACCAACATTGAATTCCCGGAAGGCTTCCTGAAAAAATGGATAAAGACACAGGGCGACAGTTCGACCGGTGACAAGGTTCAGAAATCTGATGAAGAAGTAGAGAAGGAGTTTCCTAAATTTCTCAGCCAGCTAAAGTGGACATTAATTTCTGACAAGATCGTCCGGGACAATGCCATCCAGGTGGCCCCGGATGAGATCAGGGCTTTCGCCAAACAGCAGCTCTTCAGTTATATGGGCGGCGCCAACCTGAGTGAGGACCAGCCCTGGGTAACTGATTATGTAGAGAAGATGATGAAAGACAGGAAATATGTGGAAGATTCCTACAACCGGATACAGACACAAAAAATATTTCAATGGGCAGCAGGACAGGTGAGGCCGGCCGATGTGGCAATAAGCGCTGAAGAATTCACTAAAATGGTGGAGGAGCATCAGCACCATCACCACTAAGGTTAAAGGTTCCAGGTTTAAAAGTTTAAGGTTTCGGAAATCCGGAACCTTTTTGTTTTATGCCAATTCGTCCTAATTCGCGTATTTAGTGTCACTGATTTTGCCGTTTTACCAATTGGACGGATATTTGACGTGTGCAGGTCTAATGTTTAAGGTTGAATGTTGGGATCCTGAATCTTATGCATGTTATTTCCTGGCAGTGATCCCCGCATAGCTAACTTTAAACATTAAACTTCAAACTTTAAACCCAATTTCATGAGCTTTAACTCCGAGTTTGAAAAATATGCGGTCAAACACCGCGGTATCTCCAGCAACACCCTGAACAGCTATGCCTCTCACCTGGTAACATCCATGACACCCAATATCATTGAGGAGCGGTCGCTGAATATAGCCGTGATGGATGTGTACAGCCGGCTGATGATGGACCGTATCATTTTTCTCGGCTATCCTATCAACGATGAGATCGCCAATATTGTGACGGCCCAGTTGCTTTTCCTTGATTCATCTGACAGGTCGAGGGATATTAATATGTACATCAACAGCCCCGGCGGCAGTGTCTATTCCGGTCTCGGTGTGTATGATACGATGCAGTATGTGAGTCCCGATATTGCCACGATCTGTATTGGTGTGGCAGCCTCCATGGCCTGTGTATTGCTGGGTGCAGGCACCAAAGGAAAAAGGGCGGCGCTGAAACATGCCCGTATCATGATGCACCAGCCCAGCGGGGCCATTGGCGGGCAGGCGAGCGATATTGAGATCACCGTGAATGAGATCCGCAAATTGAAAAGGGAGCTGTACGAAGTGGTGAATGTTCATACCGGCAAGCCCATTGAACAGATCGAAAAAGATTTTGACCGGGATAACTGGATGACAGCAGCAGAAGCAAAAGAATACGGGCTGGTGGATGAAGTATTGCTGACGAACCCGAAGAAACAGAAAGCCCCCTAATCCCCCGCAAGGGGACTTTGGAACCCTGAAGATGCATGAGATATTAAAGGCTTAAGGATATAAATTCGTTAATTGAATAATTGCCCCAGAGGGCGGAATGCCTGTCTACCGGTAGGTAGGTCGGTAGCTCCTGGTGAAACCCGGAGATTAAAAGATGCAAGATTTTTTTAGCCCCATAGGGGCGGTATATTACAGAAGAGCAGAGAACCGAACGATGAAGAGTGCCCTTCGTTACCTCAGGGTAAACTTGCTAGGGACGATGCCATGTCCCAAGGACTCCTTTAGAGAAAAACTGAAGCTTGCTAAATAATATTAAATAAAATGAGGAGATTGCCCGCCCGGACGACCTGTCGGACAGGCTTCGGCTTCGCCTCGCAAGAAACAATAAAAATATGAAGAGCAAACAATTTTTATACGGCGATCACAGACTCGATGATGAGGAAGAAGAAAATGAAGAACGTCCCAAGAGCGATAGTGAACTGGGCATTTTCAACAAAAAACTGGAAAAATACTTTTTTGAAAAAAGGTCTGTCTATCTCTGGGGTGTGGTGGATGATAAAAGCGCCAAAGATGTGGTAAGCAAGTTGCTGCTGCTGGATGCAGACAAGCCGGGTGAGGAGATCAAATTCTATATCAACAGTCCCGGTGGCGTGGTCACCAGCGGCATGGTGATATATGATACCATGCAGATGATCAAAAGCCCCGTGAGCACTATTTGCATGGGCCTGGCTGCCTCAATGGGGAGTATCCTGCTGAGCGGGGGCGAAAAAGGAAAACGGTACATCTTCCCGCATGGCGAAGTGATGATACATCAGCCCTCCCTGGGCGGCCATTTCCAGGGTGTAAGCACCGACCTGGAGATCCAGGCAGAGCAGACCCGCCGGGTTAAAGATATCGGGGCCGGTATCCTTGCTAAAAACTGCGGTAAGACCGTGGAGCAGATCATGAAAGATTTTGACCGGGACTACTGGATGAATGCCAAACAGGCGCTTGACTACGGCATCGTTGACAAACTGGTTGACAAGCTCTAAACTACTATCACCGAGCCTTTTAAGCTCAAAAACTAAATAAAAACCGTCCTTCCCGGACGGTTTTTATACTTTTGTAAGTTCCGAAATCGTTTTTCCAACGTTATACCTTAAGAGAAAATGGCAAAAAACCCGTTACACTGTTCTTTTTGTGGCCGCAGCCGTGATGAAGTAAAGATCCTCATCGCCGGCCAGGAAGGCCATATCTGCGAAAACTGCGTGGAGCATGCCCGGGAGATCATCGACCAGGAGTTGACTGTGAAAGACGAAAAGGGCAATTCTTCCTTTAAACTGTCTGTCAAGAAGCCGGTTGAGATAAAGAAATTCTTAGACGAATATGCTATCGGCCAGGATGATGCCAAGAAAGTACTGGCCGTTGCCGTTTACAACCACTACAAACGATTACAGCAAAAGCCTGCCGACACAACCGGCAACCAGGAAGTGGAGATAGAGAAGAGCAACATCATCATGGTGGGGGAAACCGGTACGGGTAAAACACTCCTTGCGAAGACTATTGCCCGGATGCTCAATGTTCCCTTTGCCATTGTAGATGCTACTGTTTTTACCGAAGCCGGTTATGTGGGTGAAGATGTGGAGAGCATCCTGACAAGATTGCTGCAGGTATGCAATTATGATGTGGCTGCCGCCGAAAGAGGCATCGTTTATATTGATGAGATAGATAAGATTGCCCGTAAGGGAGATAACCCCTCCATCACCCGTGATGTGAGCGGAGAGGGTGTGCAGCAGGGGATGCTGAAACTGCTGGAAGGAACAGACGTCCTCGTGCCGCCACAGGGAGGAAGAAAACATCCGGAGCAAAAACTAATAAAAATAAATACCCAGAACATACTCTTTATCTGCGGCGGTGCTTTTGACGGCATTGACAAGATCATTGGCCGCCGGGTGCAGACCAATACCATCGGTTTTAACGTGGACAAGGAGCTGCAGGAAAGCATGAAGAAGAACCTGCTCCGCTATGTGAATGCAACGGACCTGAAAACTTTCGGTCTTATCCCTGAATTGCTGGGCCGCCTGCCGGTGATCACCCACCTTGACCCGCTGGATGCCGAAACACTGCGGGCTATCCTCACCGAGCCCAGGAATGCACTGGTGAAACAGTACAACAAACTGTTTGAACTGGAAGGCATACAGTTGACTATTGAAGAGGAGGTGCTCGGATTTATGGTGGAAAAAGCGATGGAATACAAACTCGGTGCCCGGGGTCTGCGCAGCATCTGCGAGGGGATCCTGATAGATGCTATGTACGAACTGCCCTCCACCAAAGAAACCAGCTTTACTTTGGATATTGAATATGCCCGCCGGAAATTTGACAAGAGCAAACTGAGTTTACTGAAAGTGGCATAACTGGAATGTTGAATTTTAAATTTTAGATTTTAAATATGAAGTCCCAATTATTGGGACTTTTTTATTTAGCACTATATTTAACATCTAACATTCAACATTTAAAACAATTCTCTATGAAGGAATTAGTAGAAAAGTTGATAGCAGAAGCCGGTCTTACCGAAGAGCAGGCAAGGCAGGCCATTGTAACTATCAAGAATTTTGTAGTGGAAAAATTTCCCATGCTGGAAGGCGCGGTGAATAATGTATTTGGCGGGGACAATTGATCATTGCTGATCAACCGCACCCCGCCCCGGCGGCAGCAGCTACCGGATGAGTTAAGGAATTACCTGATCTTACCACACTTTTTTCCGCTGGGGCTATTGGCCGCCTGGTAAGGCGTAAAGCTGCGGCTGCAGCTCATAAACAAAACAGTTACGATCAGCAGTAAAATAATGATTCCCGGTTTCATAAATGCACAGATTAGACCATGAAAGTAATGACTGCCAACGAGAAAACAGGTAGGGAAACCCTGCTGAAATACACGCTTTATTTCAGGAAAATGTAACCCGTAAAAAAATTAGGAACATTACTTTTAGAAAGGTTATTTATCCTCTTTACGAATGGCTGTTTCTACTACTTTATCTATTGTTTCTTTGAGGGTCTTAAATTGTGGATTCTTATTTCCCTTATCGGGATAAATCGTTTCCTTATAAGTTTTCATATCCCTATGTGGAGGGATAGGAAATGTACTCCAGCGAACTCTGTCAATTTTAAACTCCGGTGATTGAGGGCTTGTATAAATGGACAAGGTCAAATTATAACCAATTATTTTCATCCATTTAAAAGTCTCGTCAGGCCTGGGCATCGGGTCTCCTTTCTTATAATTTGCATCCCAGGCTCTGTTCACTTCATTTCGTATCAAATTGCTAACCTCGTTGCTGTCAATAACCGGCACTCCTAATATTGAAAAGTATGTTTTGATAAATTCTGTTACTGAATCAGGCGGATGAGCAACCTTGTCTGAATACCTGATAAGTACCGGAAGAAATGTACCGGTTTTCTTTTTATCAGTTTTCTGCCCATAACTGCCTGTTGAACAGCAGAAAAGCAGTATTGATATTGACAGCAACAGACGCATAAACAAAATGGAATACTAATATAAACAAACATCCCGGCGCTGCGGCCGGGATGAACTTAATGGGTACTTTCTTATTTGGTTTTTCCTTGCCCGCCGAAGTCCCGGCAACCGGGACGAAGGTGGGTCGT
>JANNUI010000005.1:0-4110 GCA_031395125.1 Chitinophagaceae bacterium
GCAGACATTCAAGCAACTGCTGATGGTAAGCGGTTATGACCGTTACTACCAGATCGTAAAATGTTTCCGTGATGAAGACCTGAGGGCCGACCGCCAGCCGGAGTTTACCCAGATCGACTGTGAGATGGCTTTTGTGGAGCAGGAAGATATTCTGAACATGTTTGAAGGAATGATCAAATCCATCTTCAAAGAAGTAAAAGGGATAGATTACACCCAACCGGTGCAACGTATGACTTGGGAAGATGCCATGTGGGATTATGGCAACGACAAACCCGATATCCGGTTTGGAATGAAGCTTGCAAACTTGGTTTTTGCAAAGCATATGTTCCCGGAAAAGAAAGCTGTTCTGAATGAGGAAATGTTTGCAATCCCCCCTTTGGGGGGTGGGGGGGCCACAGTACTTGCAATAGCTGTTCCTGGTTGCAGCGAATACAGCCGTAAACAAACGGATGAACTGACTGAGTGGGTAAAACGTCCGCAAGTAGGGATGAAAGGACTGGTGTATATCAAAGTGAATACAGTCGGTACTTATAAAAGCAGTGTTGACAAATTTTACAGCGAAGAAAAGCTAAAAGAGATTGCTGATGCCGCAAATGCCAAAGCAGGCGACCTGGTTTTAATTCTTGCAGGTGCAGAAGAAAGAACGAGGAAAGCTATCAGCGACCTGCGGATGGAAATGGCCACCCGGCTTGGTCTAAGAAAAGCGGATGAATTCAAACTTTTGTGGGTAACCGATTTCCCATTGTTTGAATATGATGAGGGAGGCAACCCCGCAAATACCGGGGCAGGCCGCTGGGTGGCCCGTCACCATCCTTTCACATCCCCTAAGCCATCACAGATCGAAACCATGATTAATAACGATCCTGTGATCAAAAATGCAGCTGAATACCTGAAACACCCTTATGCTGCTATCAAAGCTAATGCCTATGATATGGTGCTGAATGGCAATGAAATTGGGGGTGGCTCTATCCGAATCTATCAACGGGAATTACAGGAAAAAATGTTTGCCGCACTGGGCATGGATGCAGCAGAGCAGTTACACAAGTTCGGCTTCTTACTCGGTGCCTTTGAATATGGTGCACCGCCGCATGGTGGTATTGCCTTCGGCTTCGACCGCCTCTGCGCCATCCTCGGCGGCAGTGAAAGCATACGCGACTTTATTGCCTTTCCAAAGAACAATGCAGGAAGAGATGTGATGCTGGATGCGCCTGCAACGATTGATGAGAAACAGTTTGAGGAGTTGCAGATAAGGCTGAACTTGAAATCATAGTTTTATTCTCGCTGCCCCCACCCATTCATCCCAGTCATTGCCATAGCCGGTATAATGCACAAAATATTTTCCCCCTTTTTGTTGCAGCATTTCGCCGGGGTACCAGCCGCCCTCCCATTCTATCGTACACTTCTTCCGGTCGTTGCTGTAGATCCGGTTGTACATCACCCATTCGTTCCATGAATCATCGTAACCGGTGTAATGGATATAATGAAACCCGTTCTTTGCTTCCCTTATCTCTGCCGGGTAATATTTCCCGTTCCATTCCACCTGCACTTTCATCCCCGCAGGATAATCAGCAAAAGCGATCTCTTTGGTCCTGGCAACCGGAACGGTAACGGTCATTTTATCACTGTAATGGTACAGTTCACCGGTGATATTAACACCACTGTACGACAAAACCCTTGCCGGTTCAAATTTCAGATCCTGCTGCATATAAATATAAACGACAGCTTTAGGATTGGCACCTGGTTGCATTGCCCCAATATTAAAAGCCGTTGTTTCATCCACATTATAAAAAACAGTGCCGCTCAATTGCTTTTCCCTGTATTTCATCGCATCAAACAATTCACTTTTTGCTTCCGCCAGGGTGATCTTTTTATCGCTGTTCCGGTCACAAAGGGCCAGGCCGCTGAAACAATCGATCATCGTTTGTGTAAAGGTCCAGTTGGCGGTAGAGATATTAGAACTGGTAGAAGAGGTAAAAGTGACTACCCCCTTACCGGTACTGCTGATCTTTTTGGCCTCCTCCATCAGCGTACCCGAAAAACAGCAATCGGCCATCAACCATACCTGTTTCCCCTTAAATAAATTTTTGATCTGTTCTGATACCGTAGTGACAGTAAACCCATACCCTGCCTTATAATCATAATTGGCAAAACAAACCGGGCCATCGCCGGTCCTTACACCATGCCCGGCATAGTAAAAAATAAAAGTTGAACCCGCCGTTGTCCGGCTCAAAAGATCCTTGAGTTCATTTGTCATATTGGCCAGTGTGGCCTCATTATCTTTCAGGAAAATGGTATTGGTACTATTTACCCCCTTGCGCAGCAAAAGATCATACAGTTCCTCATCCTTTCGGTTCTTATTGCTGAAAGCCGACAAAGAAGGGCTTTGCCACTTGAGCACACCGGCAATAAAAACATACGTGTTGGAGGGGTCAATGGCTGAAGCTGATCGTTGATCAAAGTTGCCGGCCTGTACAGCCCCCGAAAAGAGAATACAAACCGTGAGAATGAATTTCTTCATAAAAAGCTTTTTATGGTTGCACTTCATAGCCCAGGGTTTAAGGCATGGGTTGCGTTATATTTACCTTGACAACAATGCCCGTAATACCACAGCAACTTTCCCCGCATCCGGCAGCATCGCTTGTTCCAGCCCCATATTCATCGGCACCGCAGGCAGGTTCAATGCTCCTAATACTTCAACAGGGGCATCTAAAGATTTAAAACAGTTCCTGGAAATACGACCGGCCAGTGCTTCGGCAAATGAGTTGTACTGCTGTTCTTCCGTTAATACCAGGCATTTTCCATGTGCTTTCACTCTTTCATATACCAGCTCTTCATCCAACGGATATAAAGTACGCAGGTCAACCACCTCTACCTGCTGGTTGAATTGCTTTGCGGCGGCCTTTGCCCAATATACTCCCATTCCATAAGTGATGACCACACAGCTTTCTCCGTTGTCAATTTTACCAGCTGCTGCATTCACCACAATATTGGCTTTGCCAAAAGGAAGGATATAATCTTTTGAGGGTTCCGGTCTTTTTGCATCTTCTGTACCCGGCACCTTGCTCCAGTAAAGCCCTTTATGCTCCAGCATCACCACCGGGTTAGGATCGTAATAGGCGGCTTTCATCAATCCCTTCATATCTGCCGCATTGGAAGGATAAGCCACCTTGATGCCTTTCACAGAAAGCACCGTTGTTTCCACGCTGCCGCTGTGATATGGGCCACCCCCACCATAAGCGCCAATGGGAACCCTTAGTATCATGGAGACGGGAAACTTGCCGCAACTGAGGTAACAGCTCTTGGAAACTTCTGTCACTAATTGATTAAACCCCGGGTAGATATAATCAGCAAACTGCACTTCCACGATCGGTTTTAATCCAACCGCACTCATACCCACACAGGAACCTACCACATAGGCTTCTTGTATAGCCGTATTGAATACCCGGTGGTCGCCAAACTGCTCCCCCAATGTGGCGGCCTCGCGGAATACCCCGCCCAATCTTTTACCGACATCCTGTCCGTATAAAACAGCTTCGGGATGTTGCTCCATGATCTCACGGATGGCAAACAAAGCCGCATCCACCATGATGACTTTTTCGGAGCCAGCGGGGCTCCTCTCTCCTTTTTCTTCTGTTATCCCTGTTGGTGCAAAAATATGGTCTTCCACAGTGGCAGGATCAGGCTCGGGTGCTGCTACCGCCTTCGCAAAATCAGCTGCCACCAGTTCGGCCGACTCCATTTCTATCTGCTGCAGTTCCTCTTCACTCACCCCCTTTTCCAGTAATTTTTTTCTGAGTTTTGGATTAGGGTCATGGGCAAGATGCCTGGCCCAATCCGCATCGGTCCTGTAAAATTCTTTTCTTACCCCGCTGGTATGATGCCCCAGCAACGGTACCTGTGCATGAACGATATAAGGTTTTCTTTTCTCCCTGACATACTCCAGCACATCTTTCATCACGGAGTAAGATGCTTCGAAATCGCTGCCGTCCACCTGCACCCGGTTCATTCCTTTGAAACCGGCCGCAAATTCAAAGGCATTCATGGCCCTTGCTTCTTCCGCTGTTACACTGATGCCCCAGTTATTATCCTGCACGAGGTAGATAATGGGCA
>JANNUI010000074.1:0-14454 GCA_031395125.1 Chitinophagaceae bacterium
GGCTGCCGGAAAAAAACAGACCTGTTATACTATGATGAGTTAAAGGAGATGGAGCAGAAACTTTCCGGGTTTCATTATCACCCTACCCTGAGCCGGGAAGAATGGGAAGGGCACCAAGGCTATGTTCACCCGGTTTATGAAAATCTATGTAAAGAGAAACAGGAAGCCATCTTCTACCTGTGCGGATGGAAGAGTATGATTGATGAAGCTAAAAAGAAGATCGTGGAAATGGGCTACGATAAAAAAGCGATTCACCAGGAACTATATGGCTAATAGACCTGTTTCAGTATGATAAATTGCAGTGTTTCCGTTGATAACTCTCATTCCTTATTTTACCCCATACTTACTATATTCGTACAAATCAACTGACGTATGGGTGCTTCATCACTCATTGTGCTTATAATCGCTGCCATAGCCTTTTCGGGCATTGCCATTCTCATTTCAAAGTTTGTGCTGAAAGCCACCACCAATAAACAGAAAGGTGAACCATACGAGTGTGGTATTCCCACAAAGGGAAAAACATGGGTACAGTTGAATGTAGGTTACTATCTCTTTGCCCTCATCTTTTTGATTTTTGATGTGGAACTTGTTTTTCTGTATCCATGGGCAGTGGTGGCGAAGAGTATGGGCTGGGTGGCGCTGATTGAAATAGTGATTTTCTTCTTTATACTTTTTGTAGGGTTCCTGTATGCCCATAAAAAAGGAGCGCTGAAATGGACGTAAGGCGAAGAATTAATAATTAGTAATTAATAATTTAATTGGCAGAGCAAAAAAACATAGAGCATTCATTTCCGGGTGAAATTCATGAGATACCCGGTGGAGGGATCACTTTAAGCAAACTGGACGACCTGATCAATTGGGCAAGGGCCAACTCATTATGGCCCCTCACCTTCGCCACCAGTTGCTGTGGTATTGAAATGATGTCTACCGCTTCCGCCAAGTATGATTTCTCCAGGTTTGGTTTTGAAGTAGCAAGGGCCACACCCCGTCAGGCCGATGTAATAATAATAGCAGGAACTATTGTAAACAAGATGGGGCCTGTGTTGAAGAGATTATACGACCAGATGGCCGACCCAAAATATGTGATCGCCATGGGAGCCTGCGCCATCAGCGGCGGACCATTTTTTTATAACACTTATTCAGTGGTGAAAGGCGCAGACCATATCATACCGGTGGATGTATATGTGGCCGGTTGCCCCCCCAGGCCAGAGGCGTTGTTGCATGCACTGATAACATTGCAGGAGAAAATAAAGAGCGGCCTGACCAGGGAACAAATGCCCCCATCCCCTAAAAGGGAGTAATGCCCCCATCCACTGAAGGGGAGTTTGGTGGTTTAAAGTTTGAAATGACTGATGGTGAACGAAGAATTAAAAACCAAAATAATTGAACTGCTTCCTGCCGCCACTTTTGAGGATGGTAGTGAGTGGTTAACCACTGCTATTGAACCGGACAACTGGTTGCCTTTAGCACAGCATCTTTGCAATGAACCGGTCCTATCCTTCGACTATCTTTTTTGCCTTACTTGTATCGACTGGAAAACCCACCTCACCATGGTGTACCATCTTTCCTCCACCCAATACAGGCATAATATGGTAGTGAAAGCAAAACTTAACCGGGACAAACCGGAAGTGGAAACCGTTTCTCACATCTGGAAAACAGCTGAGTTTCATGAAAGAGAAGTGTATGAAATGTTCGGAGTAAATTTCCTGAATCATCCTGACCTGCGGTTACTGATATTACCGGATGGATGGGAAGGAAAAAATCCGATGCGAAAAGATTTTGAAGACCCGGTGAATATGATAAGACTGTAAGACCCCCTCTAACTCCCCCGCAGGGGGAGGATAGCAAGGCGCAAGTCCAGCTTATTTGAAGTTTAAAATATTTGTTGGGAATACTGAATGTACAGAGAGACTACCATATTAAATGACTCTTCGGAAATCCCCCCTTCGGGGGGTGGGGGGGCCGGAAGTGGCGATATGATCATCAATATCGGCCCGCAGCACCCGGCCACCCATGGTGTGCTGCATTTGGTTATTACACTGAATGGTGAGACCATTAAAAAAGTAGAACCGCACCTGGGGTTCATTCACCGCTCTATTGAAAAAATGTGTGAGAGCCTCAGCTACCGGCAGTTCATCTACGTCACGAGCCGGATGGATTATCTCTCTTCACATATTAATAATCATGGTTGTGCTTTGTGTGTGGAGAAAGGTTTGCAGGTGGAAATTCCGCCAAGGGCACAGGTGATAAGGGTGCTGATGGATGAACTGACCCGGATCGCCTCGCATGAACTATGGTGGGGGGCCATGGCCATGGACCTCGGCGCCTTTACTCCTTTCTTTCATGCCTTCAGGGAAAGAGAAAGCATCAATGACATCATGGAAGAAACCTGCGGGGCCAGGCTGACGATGAATTATATCGTTCCCGGCGGTGTGATGCATGATATTCATCCTAACTTTCAAAAAAGAACAAAAGATTTCATGCAATTATATAAAAGTAAAGTGCATGAATACGATGAAATGGTAACCGGCAATATAATTTTTCAAAACAGGATGAAAGGGGTTGGTTATTTATCCAAAGAAGATGCTATTTCTTATGGGTGCACCGGGCCTACCGGCCGCGGCAGCGGGGTGAGCTGTGATATAAGAAAATTATACCCGTATGAAATGTATGACAAGCTGGAGTTTGATGAAATAATTGAAACCGGTGGCGACTCCTTTGCAAGGTATATGGTCCGTATCAGGGAAATGAACCAATCAATACGGATCATTGAGCAATTAATAGATAATATTCCCGAAGGTGATTTCCAGGCCAAAACAAAAGCAGTGCTGAAATTGCCCAAAGGAGAATTCTATTCAAGAGTTGAAACAGCAAGGGGTGAACTGGGCGTTTATATTGTAAGTGAAGGCGGCACCACCCCGTACCGGATCAAGTTCCGTTCGCCGGGTTTTTCCAACCTGAGTGTGCTGGATAAAATTGCCAGGGGCGGAAAGATCGGTGACCTGATTGCGATGATGGGAACATTGGATCTTGTAATTCCTGATATTGACAGATAACCCCCTGTCCCCCTAAAGGGGAGACTTAGGTCAATATGTTCTTACTGAAAGTGAATAGTTTTAAAGGACAAAGTTCTAAGCCCCGTAGGGGCGGCATATTAGTAGCCCCGGATGCAATCCGGGGTAAATGAATAAGAGAGGTCTCAGAACCCCGTAGGGGTTCAATGTAAGAAAGAGAAATAACGAACGTAAGACACATCCCCGCTTGGGCGGGGCGAGTTTGAGAGACTAAATACTTAGAAAAACCGGGGTGGGTTGACGCCATGAAAACGGGACGTACAAGTGAGTGACACAACAGGCGATGACATGAAAATCAAAAGCTGGTAGCATAAAAAATTAAATGTGGAGCCTCTCACATATCGCCAATGAGATCCATGATTGGTTGAGCAGGACATTCAACCCAACGTGGACAATCATTTTTGAAATGGTCATTGCCGGTGTGGCGGTAATCAGTTTGTTCGCCATATTGGGGTTGGTGCTGGTGATCATGGAAAGAAAAGTATCTGCCTGGATGCAGATTCGTCTTGGCCCCAACCGCGTTGGTCCCAAAGGAATGCTGCAATCATTGGCCGATACCATCAAATTAATGGTGAAGGAAGGATTGACCCCCGACGGCGCTGATAAGCTATTGTTCAACCTGGCGCCCTTTATTGCCATCATAGTAGCCATGTTGCTGATGGCTCCTATTGCTTTTGCCGGTAATTTTCAATTGTGGGATCTCAATATTGGGGTGCTCTATGTTTCTGCCATTTCATCGCTGTCTGTTATCAGCATCCTGATGGCGGGATGGGCGAGCAACAATAAATATTCATTGCTGGGCGCCATGCGCAGCGGTGCACAGATCGTAAGCTATGAATTATCTGCGGGGTTATCTGTTCTGGCCGTGGTGGTACTGACCGGCAGCCTGCAGGTATCCGAAATAGTGGAGTCGCAACGGTACGGCTGGTGGATCTTCAAAGGACATATTCCTGTACTCATTGCATTTGTCACTTTTATCATTGCGGTAACGGCTGAAACCAACCGGGCGCCGTTTGACATGGCCGAGGCAGAGTCGGAACTGACAGCAGGCTTTCATACCGAATATTCGGGAATGAAGTTCGCTTTGTTCTTCCTGGCAGAATATGTGAATGTATTTATTGTTTGTGCCATCGGCGCCACCTTATTCCTTGGCGGACCGATGCCGCTGCATATCGGTCAGTGGGAAGGGTTTAATCATGCAATGGATTATATTCCATCCAGTCTCTGGTTTTTTGGTAAAACATTTTTCCTGATATTCCTGATCATGTGGTTCAGGTGGACCTTCCCCCGTTTGCGGATCGACCAGCTGCTGAACCTGGAGTGGAAATATCTATTACCGATCAGCATGATCAATTTATTGCTGGTTACATTAATGGCTATTTTGGGCTGGCATTTTTAAACCTCTGGCAGAAATGATCTGATGGAACAAATACATAAAGAAATTTTGAATGAGTAAAGATAATTTCAACATATCGGAAACCAGGATCCCCCCATCGGGGGGCGGGGGGGCCGGGTACATAAAAGATGTTTGGGGTGCTGTGAGATCGTTGCTGAAAGGCATGCGGCGGACCCTGTATTATTTCACACATCATAAAGAGATCATCACACAACAGTACCCTGACAACAGGGAGACATTGAACCTGCCTGAACGGTTCAAAGGCGAGGTGGTAATGCCGCATGATGAGAAGAACGAGCACCGCTGTACCGGCTGCCAGGCTTGTGAACTTGCCTGTCCCAACGGTACCATCAAAGTGATCTTTAAAAACGAACTGACAGCAGAAGGCAAAAAGAAAAAAGCCATTGACAAACTGGTATACCATCTCGAATTGTGTACGATGTGCAACCTGTGTATTGTGGCCTGTCCTTCAGATGCTATCAAGATGGCACAGACCTTTGAACACAGTGTATTCGACAGAAACAAGCTGATAAAAGTTTTGAATAACCCGGGATCTAAAATCATGGAAGGCGTAGAGTAAGCCCCCAAACCCCCTAAAGGGGGCTTTAGAGGCCCAAAGAAAATAGCTATAATAAAGCAATGAACGGTTCGACTATAATATTTTATTTACTATCGGTGCTCACATTGGGATGTGGGGTACTGTCCGTTTCCACCCGGCAGATCTTCAGGGCTGCGATATACCTGTTGTTCTCTTTGATCGGCATTGCGGGGATTTATTTCTGGCTGCAGTACGAATTCATAGCTGCTGTACAGATTGTGGTATATGCCGGGGGGATCGCCGTGCTGATCATTTTCTCCATATTTCTAACTCAGCAGGCAGGAGAAAAAATGCCCCGGCAAAAATTGGGACGAAAGATATTTTCAGCCCTCGCTGTCTTTTGTGGTTTTGCGTTGACCATGCTGCAGGTATACGAACATGAATTCCCGGCAGTATCTGCACCCGGCTCGTCGCCAAGGGTCCAGGATATTGGCAGGGAAATGCTGAATGTGGAGGAGAGTGGCTTTGCGCTGCCTTTTGAAGTGATCTCCATGCTGCTGCTGGCAGCCATGGTGGGTTGTATTGTGATCGCTTTACGAAGTAAACCGGAAACTAAATGATGCAA
This sequence comes from Chitinophagaceae bacterium, assembly GCA_031395125.1. Lineage (GTDB taxonomy): Bacteria > Bacteroidota > Bacteroidia > Chitinophagales > Chitinophagaceae > JJ008. The sequence continues at coordinate 5,634 of JANNUI010000074.1, forward strand.
CCGGGACTATACCATATATTATTTATCAGCGCAGCGCTGTTCTTCATTGGCGTGTATGGTTTCTTTACCCGGAGAAACCTCATCACCATGCTGATGAGCATTGAACTGATATTGAACAGTGTGAACCTGAACTTTATTGCATTCAATAAATACCTCTGGCCGGGAAAGATGGACGGTCTGTTTTTTACGGTATTTATCATCGCCATTGCCGCTGCTGAAGCTGCAGTAGCGATCGCTATCATTATTAATTTATACAGGAGCCATAACTCTATTGATGTGGAAAACGCAGAGGATTTAAAGTATTAAGCCTCCCCAAACCCCTCTCAAGGAGGGGCTTGGCTGAGCACAAAGCCAGCTTATTTGAAGATAAAAAATGAACATTAGTAACTATATAGCACTGATTCCATTGCTTCCTTTAGCCGGGTTTGTATTGCTGGGTCTGTTCGGAAAAAAATATTTCGGTAAAAGTTCCGGCATCATTGGCACCGCTTTGCTGCTGGCTTCAACCATTATTGCCCTTTATACTGCTTACGAATATTTTTCAATTACCACCAGTATTCGTCCCCGGGAAATACCCCTGAGCTACACCTGGCTTCGTTTTTCTGAGCATTTATCCATAGATATGGGCATCATGATCGATCCTATTTCTGTGATGATGATCGTGGTGGTCACACTGGTTTCACTGATGGTACATATTTACAGCCTTGGCTATATGAAGGGGGAAAGCAGGTTCGCCACTTTTTATGCTTATCTCGGCTTGTTTACTTTCTCCATGCTGGGCCTTGTATTATCATCCAATATTTTCCAGCTCTATATTTTCTGGGAACTGGTGGGTGTTTCATCATTCCTGCTGATCGGTTATTACTACGATAAACCCAGTGCCGTGGCTGCCTGCAAAAAAGCATTTATCGTTACCCGTTTTGCTGATCTTGGTTTCCTGATCGGCATCCTTGTGCTCTCTTACGCATCCGGCACACTGGATTTTAATACCATGATCGCAACACTGACCTCACCGGAACCAGGCCAGTTGAAATCATCCGTTACGGCTTCCTTCCTCGGTGTGTCCGCCATCACCTGGGGTGGTTTACTTGTTTTCATGGGGGGTGCTGGCAAAAGTGCCATGTTCCCGCTGCATATCTGGCTGCCCGATGCCATGGAAGGCCCTACACCTGTTTCGGCACTCATACATGCTGCGACAATGGTGGTGGCCGGTGTTTATTTAGTGGCGAGGTTGTTCCCCATTTTCGCCATTACCACACCGGTTGTACTTGAAGTTATCGGGTGGGTCGGCGCAGTATCAGCCATTATCGCTGCCATCATTGCCTGTACACAAACAGATATTAAACGGGTACTGGCGTATTCCACCATGTCGCAGATCGGTTTTATGATGTTTGCTTTGGGGGTCTCCCAATATGGCGGTGAATCCGGTTTGGGATATACTGCTTCCATGTTCCACCTTTTCACCCATGCCATGTTCAAAGCGTTATTGTTCCTGGGTGCCGGTGCGGTAATACATTATATACATAGCAATGAAATGAAAGATATGGGCGGATTAAGAAAGTTCATGCCCATTACCCATATTACTTTCCTGGTGGCCTGCCTGGCCATTGCCGGGGTACCACCCTTTGCCGGTTTTTTCAGCAAAGAAGAAATTTTGCTGGCGGCCCATCACAATAATCCTGCTATTTACTGGATCGCATTGATCACATCAGGTCTGACTGCTTTTTATATGTTTCGTTTGTACTTCAGTATTTTCTGGAATAAACCGCATTCCGCCATGGCGGACAGGCATGCCCATGGAGAACACCAAGGTCCCGCCCCTGCCAAAGCTACGGCGGGCAAAGAAGGGCCTTTTACCATGATGTTGCCTTTGATAATACTCGGCATTGGTGCGGCGGCTGCCGGTTTTATCCCTTTTGGAAATTATGTTAGCTCTGACGGAAGACCGTTAGTATCACATTTTGATTTGCAGTTCTCCATACTGCCGGTAACATTGGGGCTGACCGGCATTTTCGCTGCGATGTGGTTGTATAAAAAACAAAATTCAAGACCAGATAAAATAGCAGGGTCATTGGGCAGTGCCTACAAAGCAGCCTATCATAAATTCTATATTGACGAGATTTACCTGTTCATCACCCGGAAAGTATTATTCAACCTGGTGGGCCGGCCGGCAGCCTGGTTCGACCGGAATGTGGTGGATGGCCTGGTAAATTTTACCGGTAACACAACCCTGTTCGTATCCGATAAAATAAAAAAATTGCAATCAGGTAAAGTACAGCAGTATGCTATCTACTTCCTGGTGGCAGTAATTGTAATAGCGGCCGTATTTATTTATGCCTGGAAATGATATTGAATGAATCTTTTGTTATTCATAGCAACCCCGTTACTGACTGCACTGGCTGTATTATTATGCCGGAATAAGGAGCAGGTGAAATGGACCTCCCTGGCAGGTGCTGTTGCACAGCTGGGCATTGCTTTTGCCCTGCTTTTTGCTTTTAATAACGAAAGAGCAGCAGGTAATACAGCTCAAATGCTCTTCGAAGAAAATCACAGGCTCTTCTCATCACCCAATATCAATTTCCATTTTGGTGTTGATGGAATTTCTGTAGCCATGATCCTTTTAACTTCTTTTGTCCTTATTGCAGGGGTACTCGTTTCCTGGAATATTGAGAAAATGACAAAGGAGTTCTATTTCCTCCTCATCCTGCTGGCACTGGGGGCTTATGGTTTCTTTATTTCCCTGGACTTATTCATTATGTTCTTCTTCCTGGAAATTTCTGTAATACCCAAATACCTGCTGATCGGCATCTGGGGTAGCGGCAAAAAAGAGTACAGTGCCAACAAACTGGCGCTGATGCTTATGGGCGGTTCTGCATTAATTCTGGTGGGCATTTTAGTATTGTATTTTAATGCAGGAAATACTTTTGACATTACACAATTGTCGCAGGTAAACCTGGGCAGTCAATTGCAAAAAATAATCTTCCCGTTATTGTTCATTGGTTTTGGGGTCTTCACGGCATTATTTCCCCTGCATACCTGGGTGCCCGACGGACACTCTTCCGCACCCACAGCCGGCTCCATGTTCCTTGCCGGTATCTCAATGAAACTGGGCGGGTATGGCTGTTTGCGGGTCGCCACTTATTTGTTACCGGAAGGAGCAAAGGAATATGCCAATATCATTATCGTACTTTCTGCCATCGCTATTTTATATGGCGCCTTCGCCACCATGATGCAGAAAGATCTGAAATATATCAATGCCTACTCATCCATAAGCCATGTGGGCTTTAGTTTGCTGGGCATTGGTATGCTGACACAAACCGCCATCACCGGCGCCCTCATGCAAATGGTATCACACGGTGTGATGACGGCCCTCTTCTTCGCCATCATCGGGATGATATACGACCGTACACATACAAGACAGGTGAATGAAATGGGCGGACTGATGAAAGTGATGCCTTTTACGATGACTGTATTCTTTATAGTGGGGCTTTGTTCATTGGGATTGCCCGGGTTAAGCGGCTTTGTGGCAGAGATGACTGTGTTCATGGGCTCCTGGGAGAATGCAGGTGCTTTTCACCGTATCGCAACCATAGCAGCTTGTATGTCCATTGTTGTAACGGCCGTGTATATTTTAAGAGCGATCGGAAAAGTGGCAATGGGTCCAATCGTTAATACAGAACACAGTAAGCTCGGTGATGTTAAATGGAACGAAAAACTGGCGGCTGTAATTCTGGTGGGTGGTATTTTGGCTATTGGAATTGTACCAGGTTGGCTGAATGATTTACTCAGGCCGGCAGCAGAAATAATTATGAACAGGATCGGGGCTAAATAAATTTTCAAGATGAATGATTTTCTCACATTGATGAAATCTGAGCTGGTGATCACGTTCATCATTTTTCTTTTGCTGTTTATCAAGATCGGCAAAGGGATGAAGAATGAATCGCTATTATCATTTATCCAGGTTTTACTGCTGCTGAATTTCATAACCGGTTTCTTTTTTAACAGCTCAGGCTCTCTCTTTGGCGATATGTTTTACACCACTCCGCTAATTGCCTTTCAGAAAAACATACTGGGTCTCGGGGTTTACCTGATCTCCCTGCTCTGCGCCGACTGGCTGAAAAAAACGACCCATCTGCCTGAGTTCTTTATCCTGATGCTTTCCGCATTATTGGGCATGAACCTTATGATATCCAGTGGCAACCTCCTGATATTTTACCTTTCACTGGAACTGGCCACCATACCGGTTGCCGCCATGGCCAATTTTGACCTGGAGAAAAAGCGTTCTTCTGAGGGTGCTATGAAAATGATATTGTCTTCTGCTTTTTCTTCAGGTATCCTGCTGTTTGGCATTTCATTACTCTACGGTGCCACCGGGACTATAAGCTTCGGGGCAATAACACAGCACCTTGATAGCAGTCCCCTGCAGATCCTGGCCTTTGTATTTCTTTTCACAGCATTTGCATTTAAATTATCCATTGTGCCGTTTCATTTGTGGACAGCGGATGTGTATGAGGGTTCGCCGGTCGCAGCCACCTCATTCCTGTCGGTGATATCCAAAGGTGCCGTTGCATTTGTTTTCATCACTGCGTTATACAAAGTATTCCAGCCGCTGCAGGAAACATGGTATCTCCTGCTGGTGGCACTGTCCATCATCACCATGGTCATTGGCAACCTGTTTGCATTGCGTCAGCAGAATATCAAACGCTTCCTTGCCTTTTCTTCCATTGCCCAGGTTGGTTTCATCCTCGTCGGTATCAGCAGCAATGATGTATCCGGTACTTCATCGGTTGTTTTCTTTGTACTGATCTATGTCTTCTCCAACCTGGCTGCATTTGGTGTGGCATCCGTACTAGCTGAGCATTCAGGAAAGGAGAACATTGATGATTACAGGGGATTATATAAAACCAACCCATTCCTGAGCTGGGTCATGGTGCTGGCATTGTTCTCCCTCGCGGGTATTCCTCCGACAGCTGGATTTTTTGGCAAGCTGTTCCTGCTGACATCAGGCAGTACAAAAGGTAATTTCTGGTTTATCCTGATTGCCGGGTTGAACATGGTGATCTCGCTGTACTACTATTTGAAAATTGTTCGTGCTATTTTTATGGAAAAGAATGAACAACCCATTGAAAAGATAAAGCTGTCAACACCTGTAAAACTTGGGATGATCATTTGCGTGGCCGGTATTGTGCTGGTGGGTCTGTTAAGCTGGATCTATGACTACATTCAATCATTAATATAATAGCATTGTGGCTTTAAACAAAAACCATGAATTTGAAGAACTCAACGGCGTCAGGTGTGGCATCGTGGAAAGAAATGTAATGCCAGATAGGGTTGCATTTTTAAAAGAACTACTGGAGTATAATGGATTTGAGGTATTAACAGCAGCCACCCCGCCACCTAAAATGGCTACCCCTGTACCTCCCGGGGAAGAAGAAGAAGCAGCCCCTCCGCCACCTCCCACGCCAGCACCAGAGACTTTTACAATTGGTGTAACTGACTATACCTTCAACCCCATCAATGCTGTTTTTGGCCGGCAATTGAAAACAACAGATGGCCATTTTGTAACACTGGCTTACTGGAAACAGCAGGAATCCCTCAGTAATGACGAAGTTCCTTATTTTGAAAATAAAGAAACATGGAGATAAAAAATTTATTCGACGCTGAAGCAAAACAGGAAATCATTAACAGGATAAATCAACTGACCCCGCAATCACAAAGAAAATGGGGAAAGATGGATGTGGCGCAGATGCTGGCACATGTACAAATTCCGATGGGTGTCGCCTTGGGTACCACTACAGTAAAAGGTAACTGGCTGATGAAGCTGATATTGCCCATGTTCAAAAAAATGCTGTACGATGAGAAATCCTGGAAGCAGGGGTTGCCCACTGATAAAACATTTATCATGACCGGGCTGGACAAAAATTTTGAAAATGAAAAAAGTCTGTTGCTGGAGAAAATTAACCGGTTTACAGAAAGCAATATGATAAATGAAAAGCATCCGGTCTTTGGTAAGCTAACTAAAGAACAATGGAGCAAGGCGACCTGGAAACATATTGACCATCACCTGAAACAGTTTGGGGCCTGACATAAGTCATAATCCCTGCCGGCTATACTATCTACCTTTGGGTCTGTTCTGTCAGTTACGAACAGACCCATTTTCATTTATGAACATCTGGAAAAATATCATTCGCAGACCTACATGAGGTTTCTTACTTCCTCCCATTTCCAACATTTTTTTCTCATAACAGCTTAATGCTGTTAAAACTTTCCTGTATGAAAACGATCATTGAACCCTTCCGCATCAAATCGGTGGAGCCGATCTATTTTACCACTAAAGAAGAACGTAAAAAAATATTAGCAAAAGCTGATTATAATTCCTTCCGCATCAAAGCCAGCGACATACTGATCGATCTGCTGACCGACAGCGGTACCAGCGCTATGAGCAGCAACCAATGGGCCGGTATGATGCTGGGAGATGAATCCTATGCCGGTAGCAGCAGTTTTTTCAAATTTGAAGATTCTGTTAGAAGCATTACCAACATGCCCTATATCATTCCGACCCACCAGGGAAGGGCGGCTGAAAAGATCATCTTTACCATTTTGGGTGGTAAAGGAAAATATTTTATCAGCAATACCCTCTTTGACACAACGAGGGCCAATATTGAATTTTCCGGCGCTGAAGGTATTGACTGCCTGTGTGAAGAGGGAAAACATCCCACCATACCTGCTCCTTTCAAAGGCAATATGGATGTTGAGGCATTGCGCAGGGTAATTAAAGAAAAAGGAGCTAAAAATATTCCAATGGTGATGGTCACCGTAACAAATAACTCAGGTGGCGGGCAGCCGGTGAGTATGCAAAACATCAGGGAGGTAAGAGAGGTCTGTAATGAATTCAAGATCCCCTTGTATATTGATGCCTGCCGGTTTGCAGAGAATTCCTACTTCATCAAATTGAGAGAAGAAGGGTATTCAGACAAAACAGTACCTGAGATTGCGAATGAATTATTTTCTTATGCTGATGGCTGCACCATGAGTGCCAAAAAAGATGCCTTTGCAAACATTGGAGGTTTTCTGGCAATGAGGGACCTGGATCTGGCCTTTCGTTGCAGAAACCTGCTTATCATTACCGAAGGCTTTACTACGTATGGAGGCCTTGCCGGCCGTGACCTTGAAGCCATCGCTATCGGTTTGCAGGAAGTGATGGATGAAAACTACCTGCAATACCGCATACGAAGTATAGAATATCTTACTAACAAACTGGTGAAAGCGGGTGTTCCTGTCATGCAACCTGCCGGCGGGCATGCTGTCTACCTCGATGCGAAATCATTTCTTCCTCATATCCCGGTTGATCAATACCCTGGTCAGTCACTGGTTTGTGCCTTGTATGAAGAAGGTGGTATCCGTGCTGTAGAGATCGGATCGCTGATGTTTGGAAAATATAACGACAAAGGCAAACTAATTCCAGCACAAATGGAACTGGTCCGGCTAGCGATCCCAAGAAGAGTGTATACACAAAGCCATATTGATTATGTGGCCGAAGTGATCATTGAAGTATTCAATAAAAGAAATCAACTGAAGGGGCTGATCATATCGGAAGAAACTCCCTTATTAAGGCATTTTACAGCCAAATTAAAACCTGTTAACTAAATTTTTCTAATGAAAAATGCAATAAAAAGAAGCTGGGCCGAACCGTATAAGATAAAAATGGTGGAGTTGCTGAAAATGACAACTCCCGCCCATCGCAAAAAGGCCATGCTGGAGGCTGGCTACAACACTTTCCTCTTAAGATCAGAAGACGTTTATATTGATCTCCTGACGGACAGCGGCACCTCTGCTATGAGTGACCAACAGTGGGCCGGTATGATGCTGGGTGATGAAGCATATGCCGGGAGCAGGAATTTTTATCACCTGGAAAAGGTGGTGAAAGAGATCTATGGTTATAAATACCTGATCCCTACTCACCAGGGACGCGGAGCCGAAAACATTATCTCCAGGATCCTGATAAAAAAAGGAGACATTATTCCCGGGAATATGTATTTCACTACTACCCGGCTGCACCAGGAATTGGCCGGTGGAAAGTTTGAAGACATCATTATTGGTGAAGCACATGACCCGGAAAGTGAACATCCCTTTAAAGGAAATGTGGACCTGGACAAGCTGGAAACACTGATAAAGAGATATGGAGCTTCAAGAATTCCTTATATAAGTATCGCCACGAGTGTGAACATGGCTGGTGGACAGCCTATCAGTATCAATAATTTAAAAGCGCTGAGAGTATTGACAAAGAAACATGGCATCCGAATCATTCATGACATGACTAGAGTAGCAGAGAATGCACATTTTATCCAGCTGAGGGAGAAAGGGTATGAGAAAAGATCTATCCGCCAGATCGTAAAAGAGATCTGTTCTTATACCGATGGTGCTACCATGAGCGCCAAAAAAGATGCATTAGTGAATATCGGCGGTTTTCTCGCCATAAACGATCGGGCTGTATTCGAAGAAGCCAGGAATATGGTAGTGGTATACGAAGGATTGCATACCTACGGTGGATTAGCCGGCCGTGATATGGAAGCCATGGCGATCGGTATTAACGAAAGTGTGAATGACAACCATATCCATGCAAGAGTGGGACAGGTGTTCTACCTGGGTGAAAAAATGACCGAATACGGAATACCGATTGTACAACCGGTGGGCGGGCATGGCATATTTGTGGATGCCAAGAAATTTTTTCCTCATATCCCGCAAGATGAATTTCCAGCACAGACACTGGCAGCAGAAGTGTACCTCGATTCCGGGGTAAGGACCATGGAAAGGGGCGTGG
>JANNUI010000089.1:0-6289 GCA_031395125.1 Chitinophagaceae bacterium
ACTACTGCCGGTCTTGGTGTTTCGATCACCACCCGTTCTGTTCTTGTACCCAGATCACAGCCCTCATCTGTAAATAACCGGGCCATATAACTACCGGTTTGTCCCACCCGGTAGCTTGGTTGGTTGGCGCCGAGGATAGCAGTATTATTCAGGAACCATTGTATGCTGTCGGTAGGCTGCACCCGCAGCACGGCACTATCGCCGCTGGTAACGCAAAACAGGTTATTGCCGATCAGTTGCAGTGAACTGTCAATGACAGATGCAGTGACCAGTACCGAATCACGGTTCATACATCCGCCTCCCAAACTTCGGACTGTGAGTTCATATCCGGTAGTTACAGCAGGACTGGCCCTTGGGTTGGAGATGATCGCACTATTCAATCCCGCGGCAGGGCTCCAGCTGTATACCACAGCAGGTTTTGCATTCTCGCCGATCTGAACAAGACTGAAATTGCAGGAGGCAGCATCCAACCCGGCATTGGCAGTTAGGGTGAGGGTATCTACCAGCCTTGCATAAAGTGTATCCTGGCATCCATACCCGGCATAGGGTATCAGTTCTACAGCCAGAATGGTGCCTGATGCAGGCGGGGGAGCCAGTATCAGCGTTTGCTGCGTACCCAGTACGCTGGTAAAGGCATTATCAAACCATCGGTAACCCTGGTATCCATAAGGAGCGGTTACGAGTACGGCTGTATCATCGGGGCAGTAAGTGGCGCCGGTGAACTCACTGCTGCATTCGGTATTCACATCGATATAAGCATAACCAAAATGCCGCCGGAAAGTGCAGTCCGCAGTTTTGAAAAAAAGCTGGATCGTCTTTCCTTCCATATTGTTCAGGTTAATGGATACGGCTGACCAGTCTTTGCACCATACATCGGTGGAGTCGGACACGGCTCCTTTGAAAAATCCGGGTAATGGCGATCCATTCGGGAAAAAAGTAAAAGAAGAACAATCGATTAGTTCATTATCGGTCATATCCCAAACCTCCAGTACCAGCCGGGGCTGCTGGTAAAACTCGTGGTTGGGATCCTGGAACACTACTGCATAATGATAGATAAGCGAGTAGGTGCTTCTTCCTGCAGGAATGGTAAATTGATAGGATAAACCCTCCGCTTCTGCACCACCGGAAGTGTTGCCCAGTTTTACGGAATAGCCGCTTCCATTGGGGCATATCACAGGAAAATTGCCGAACTGATCTCTCAGACCGCCATCCGATGCAGCAGAATACATTGTGTGCTGACCGCTTGTTGGCCCCGTTGGGGAAAGAACAATATTGTTACCACCTGGAGGAGCAGCGTACACATTTCCCGTATAGCAGGTCCATCCGTTGAAGTTGCCGGCCTCAAAGTCAATATTCGGGGGACAGCCCTGTCCGTATGAAACGGAAGAAAAAAAAGTCAGGTATAGAAAACCAAAGAAGATCCCGGAAAAACTCCTGTTGCAGGCCGTTATGGTAAATTTTCCTGTATTTCGCACAAAGTCCGGGTTGTTGATTAAAGGTAAAACATTAATGACTACCAAACGAGCGCATTTGCTGCGGGGTTGCCGCAATTTTACGATACCCACTACCTGCCTGTTTTTCTTTTCCCGGTTGCCTGACAATGAAAATCCTTCTTTTTACTTTAGCTTTTGCAAGCAACTGCTCTTACCATCATTTCTGGTCCGTAGGACTCCTTCGGAGAAGATCCAATTCCTTCCGTACCTGTTAATCCTTCCGGGAAAAATTAGTATCCGGCCGGTAGGTATGCTGACGATGAATGTCACCATTCGGGTTGAAACCAGAAAGAAAATGTTTTAAGTCCCGGCTCCCTGTCCCGATAGTCCTGAGCGTATCGAAGGATCGGGATATCAAAGGATGCCGGGACTTTTTTTATCGTAACTATACTTATCTTCCTCTTTCTATGCCCACCACTCCCTCCCTTACCAAAAAGATCGGTTTCTGGGCTGCCACCGCCATCATCATTGGCAGTATCATCGGCTCCGGGGTATTTATGAAGCCTGCGAGTATGGCGGAGCAACTGGGTTCGCCCATCTGGCTGACCGTAGTATGGGTGATAGCAGGTTTGTTTTCTTTGTTCGGGGCATTGGTATATGCCGAACTGGGTGCAATGATGCCCGAGACGGGCGGCATCTATGTTTATTTCAGGAGGATGTTTGGCGACTTTGTTGCTTACCTCTACGGGTGGGCCGCATTCTCTGTGATGAATACCGCGGCCGTGGCGGCAATTGCTTTTGTTTGTGCCCAGTATGCCGATTATTTTTTACACCTGCCCGGGTTTGATGCAGTCACCGAACAATCCGTTGTCTTGCATTTACCTTTTATCGGTGACATTTTTCCATTGAAGAATTTTGGGGTAAAGTCCCTGGCCATTACATTGGTCGCAGGGCTTACATGGCTGAACTACCGGAGTGTAAAAGCAGGAAGTTCTTTCCAGCTTATTTCTACCGTCGTGAAAATAGGAGTGATCGCAGCGCTGGTTGTTGGCATCTTCTTTTTCGGGCATGGGTCATTCGATAATTTTTTCCGGTCGGAAAACCCGAAACAGGGCGGGGCATTATTGAGTGGCTTCATTGCTGCGCTGACAGGGGCTTTCTTCGCCTATGACGGCTGGGTCAATATCACATTCGTGGCGGGGGAAATAAAACAACCGCAACGGAATATCCCCAGGAGTCTATTTACCGGCGTTATTGCCTGTATCATAGTTTATATATTGGTCAACCAGGCCTACCTCTATGTTTTGCCGGTAGAAAAAATAGCGGCATCATCTTTAGTGGCTTCAGATGCAATTAGTATTGCCCTTGGAAATACAGGAGGGGCATTGGTGGCTGCCATGATCGTCATTTGTACGCTGGGCGCCATCAACGGTAATATTATGGCTACTACAAGGGTTACCTATGCCATGGGAAAAGATAAAGTTTTTTTACCCTGGGCGGGTAAAGAGCATAGACGGTATCAAACCCCGGGCAATGCATTATGGCTGCATGCTGCCTGGATAGCCCTGCTGATCGTTTCCGGTTCATTTGATATGCTGGCGGATATGATGGTATTCATCAGCTGGATAGCGTACGGCATGGGTGCCGTAGGTATTTTTATGCTGCGAAAAAAATTGCCTCATGCCGAAAGACCCTATAAGATATGGCTGCATCCTTTTGTGACCCTGCTCTTTATCGGGTTTACTGCTTTGTTCCTCATCATTACGGTGTATAATGATGTGACCAATTACCTGAATGACAGGCAGCCGGTCGTTAATTCTTTGCTGGGGATCGTCATCACCGCACTGGGTGTTCCCCTGTATTTTTATTTCCGGAAAAGAAAAGGCTGATCACGGCATCATCTTCCTGATCAGTTTCCCCAGCATCATCAGCCCGTAATCGGCATCATCGTTCCATGGTTTTGCAAAACTGATGCGGATACAGTTGTTGTAATTGCAACTGGCTGAAAATATCTTTCCCGGCACAATGGAGATATGATGTTTCATCGCTTCGACACGGAGCTTGAACGTATTTACTTTTTTATTCAGTTGCACCCACAAAATAAAACCTCCATGCGGCCTTGATACTTTGGTGTCTTCGGGAAAATGATCAATGATGGCCTGCAGGTACCGGAGACATTGGGTATGCAGCGCCTTCCGCATATTCTTCAGGTGGTACTCATAGCGGCCATGCTGCAGGTAATGGGCAATGGCCGCCTGCGTGAGGGTGGGGGAACTGATATTATGTATCCGCTTGATCTGCTTCACCTGTTCCAGAAATTTTCCCGGCATCACCCATCCGATGCGGTAACCGGGCGACAGCGATTTGCTTAGCGAGGAACAGTGCATCACCATTCCTTTCGTATCATAGTACTTGCAGGTGCGGGGACGGTTCCTGCCGAAATACAGTTCACCGTAGATATCATCTTCGATCAGGGGGATATTATGTTTAGTGATGATATCCACTAATTTCTTTTTGTTCTCATCGGGCATGCAGCCGCCAAGCGGATTATTAAAATTGGGGACCACCACACAGGCTTTGATGGAAGATTTCTTTATTGCTTCCTGCAGGCAGTCCAGGTCAAGCCCGGTAACAGGGGAGGAGGATATCTCCACCACTTTCAGCCCCATGCTCTCCAGTGCCTGGAAAATACCGAAGTAGTTGGGCGACTCCACCGCCACGGTATCACCGGGTTGGGTAACCGCTTTAATACATAAGGTCATCGCTTCCAGGCAACCGCCGGTTACCACCACTTCATCGGGTTTCACTTTTCCTCCCCAGTTAAAGGAAAGTTTGGCGATCTGTTTTCTCAGCTCGGGGTTGCCCTGTGTGTGTTCATAGCTGATGCAGGAGTCTTTGCTGTTGCGCAATGCCTGCACCACCGATTTATTGATCTTGGCAGTGGGCAATAAGGAAGGGTCCGGCGCCGCAATGGCAAAATTGATGACCTTGTCGCTGTGGGTGGCAATATCTGCATAAATGGAAGCCACCATTTCCTTCACAGTTATTTCATGCGACAGCGGGTCGGGCTGTATCATCTTCGGCAGATCGGGGAAACGTTTCTGGCTGAAGCGTACATAATAACCGGATTTGGGCCTTGATTCGATCAGTCCTTTTCCTTCCAGGTGATAATAGGCCTGGAAGGCGGTCCCCATGCTGATGCCGTATTCATCACTGAGCACACGGACGGAAGGAAGCTTGTCGCCGATCTTCAGCACATCGTCGCCGATCATCTTTTCAAGGCCATCGGCCACCTGCAGGTACAGGTGATCCTCGGCAGTAAAACCATTTTTTCTCATGTTAAAAAATCTGATATAGTCAAAAATACAGAATCTGAATCTGTTTTTTTAGAAAAATGTTGACAATTTTTGTGGAGTCATTAAAAAAGTACAAAAACCAGCGATGAAAAAAGATCTGCAAAAAGCTTATATCACCCTGGCCGGCGTGTACGTAGTAAACCGTGAATTCAAAAAAGTAAAAAGATGAACGGGATAATAATTGTGAACTACCGGCCGGAGCATCAGCCATACTTTGAAAAATTCAACCGGCAATGGATCGGGGAATGGTTTGTGATGGAACCCGTAGATGAATGGGTACTTACCAACCCGGATAAAGCCATACTGGAACCCGGCGGCGCCATCCTGATGGCTGAATATGATGGAGTGGTTGCAGGAACAGTGGGTCTCCGCAAAGTGGATGAGGAGACCTGGGAATTCACTAAAATGGCGGTGGACCCTGCATTCAGAAGAAAAGGAATTGCAGAAGCCATCAGTTATGCCAGCTTCAAAAAGGCAAAACAACTGGGCGCCACGAGGATCATCCTTTATTCCAATACGCTGAATACCGGGGCTATCAAACTATATGAGAAACTGGGCTTCCTGCATGTACCCGTAGAGCAGGGTATTTATGAAAGGGCCAATGTGAAGATGGTAATAAATATCAGCGATGCCCTTCGCAGGGCAGTGAAGTATGAAGAGCAGCTGAACGAAGCAATCAACTAAAACCCGCATAATGGAAACCCTTACTGACATTCCTGTAAGAAAAACAAAACACTCCCGCCTGGCGGAAGTGGATCCTGAGCATCTTGAATTTGGCAAATACACATCCGACCACATGCTGGTCTGTGATTATGAGAACGGTGCCTGGCAGCAGCCACTCATCGTCCCATTTGCCAATCTGTCGCTGAGCCCCGCTACGCTGGCACTCCACTACGGGCAAACGGTATTTGAAGGAATGAAGGCCTTCCGCATGTCCTCAGGAGAAGGCCGTGTCAATATCTTCCGGCTAGATAAGCATTATGACCGGTTTGTACAATCGCTGGACAGGATGTGCATGGCAGCGCCACCGCGGGAAATATTTACAGAGGGGTTGATGAAACTGGTGGAGACAGATAAAGCATGGGTGCCTTCGTCAAAAGGGTCATCGCTGTACCTGCGGCCCTTTGTGTATGCCAGTGAAGCAAGGTTTGGGGTGAAAGTGTCGGATCAATACCGGTTCGTCATCTTCACCGGGCCTGTGCCTGAACTCTATGTAAAACCCATTAAGGTGAAAGTGGAAACCGAATACATCAGGGCGGCGAGGGGAGGAACCGGGTTTGCCAAATGCGGCGGCAACTATGGCGGCGCTTATTATCCCACACAACTGGCCCGGCAGCAGGGCTATGACCAGGTACTGTGGACCGACAGCAGCGAACACGGGTACATTGAAGAATCAGGTATGATGAATGTGATGTTTGTGATCAACGACAAACTGGTGACGCCGCCCTTGTCTGACTCTATCCTTGATGGAGTGACAAGGGATTCTTTTCTGGCACTGGC
>JANNUI010000103.1:0-4217 GCA_031395125.1 Chitinophagaceae bacterium
AATTCTTCAAGCATTTGCTGTATCACCTGTTTGTTCTTCTGAGGTTTGAAATACGAACCTACTGGTGGAACGGAGATGCGTTTGAAATAACCTTCCACATCCTGGTGGGTGAATACCTGCCCGGATGTGGGGTCAATGAAAAATTCGATCTTATGGATGGGATTGGGGAGGCTTTCATCCGAGTAGCCTGGCTTGAAATAGGCGATGATGAACTGTTTGGGGATCCTGATAGCCCTTACGGGGATATCCAGCAGCTCGCAAAGCACCAGGTACAATATCCCGTTGGCTATCTGGTTTCCTCTTTTTGCTTCCAATGTTTTATGCAGTAAGAATTCATTGGGCTCTTTGTAATTGGTCTCACCACCTTTCAGCCCGTAATAACTATAGAGAATACTTGTCACAATATTGATCTGCTCCAGCGGGGTGAGATAGTTATTGAGTTCAAGCCAGATATTGCGTCTGACTTTTTCTATTTCCTGCAGCACCTGTGTGGTGGATACATCGGGGTACTGGAATTTGGAAACCAGCATGGTGCCCAGCATCAGGTCGTGGTGGCCCGACACACTCCACTGGCGGAAGTCTTCTGTAAGGTCAGTATAATGCAAACGGTGAATGAGCAGCTCAATACGGTTCTGCACGGCCTCGTTGGGAGTGGTTTCCCACAGGTGTTCAAGATTGGGGATGATATTCCTGCCGTAGTCAACGATCTTATTGGAGACAGCACCGAAGACTTCTTCATCGGGGTCGTCAATCAATGTGAACAGGGCCGATATTTCATTATTGGTTTCCATGGACTGATTCGGGCACAAGTTCTCTATTGCCTTTCAAACAAAATAGTTAATCTTTTCCACAGATGGGGAAAGGAGATAGGAGTCGGGAGTCAGTAGCCGGTAGTATTGCAGGAATGGTTTAAGTTTGATACATGAAAAGATATTTTGTTTTTTCAGTTGCGATCGTTTGGTCTGTTATGTTGCAGGCGCAGATGAATGAACTGTTCAAAATAAAAAAAGACAGCTCCGGGTTTGAACTCTCACTGAAAGGCGCCTCCCATCTCGCTTCGCTTCCATTGAAATGCATACAGCAGGAGTTCCCCAACAAGACCAATCATACTTCCAATTCAGACAGCGACCATGTGCTGCTGCCCAAACAACTGCATCCGGCATTTTATGGTTGTTTTGACTGGCATTCATCGGTGCATGGGCACTGGATGCTGCTGCGGTTGCTGAAACTGTTTCCGCAAATGCCCGAAGCGGCCCGCATCCGGGAAGTGCTGGGCGCCACGATCAGTAAGGAAAATATAATCCAGGAAGTGAAATATTTTTCATTGCCGCTCACCGCATCCTGGGAACGGACCTATGGATGGGCATGGATACTGAAACTGGATGAAGAACTGACCGGCTGGAATGATGCGGATGGCCAACGCTGGCATCAGGCTATGCAGCCACTTACGCAAAAAATTGTGGAACTCTGGACCAAATTTATTCCCAAGCAAACCTATCCCAACCGTACGGGGGTGCATCCCAACACAGCATTCGGACTGGTGTTTGCACTCGACTATGCCCGCAAAGCAAAAAATATATCATTTGAAAAATCTATCCTTGAATCAGCCCGCAGGATCTTTGGTAAGGATAAAAATGCTCCGGCGCTATGGGAACCTAACGGGGCGGATTTTCTTTCCCCTAGCCTGGAAGAAGCTGACCTGATGCGGCGGGTGTTATTACCCAAAGAATTCACCAACTGGTTCAACCAGTTTTTCAGCTTGCAGTCAGTAAAGCACCTGGCTGTATTGCCG
Organism: Chitinophagaceae bacterium; assembly: GCA_031395125.1. Classification (GTDB taxonomy): domain Bacteria; phylum Bacteroidota; class Bacteroidia; order Chitinophagales; family Chitinophagaceae; genus JJ008. The sequence goes on from JANNUI010000103.1 coordinate 1,793, forward strand.
GTTGTATCCGACAGGGCAGATCTTCAGATCGTACACCTCGACGGGTTATGTTTCAGCCGGAGTTGGTGTATGAAGGGCCTGGCGGCTGCTTTGCCTGCCACCGATACGAGGAGAAAATTATTGCTGCGTTCTGCTGTTAACCACCTGTCAACTGCTTTGCCACATGTGGTAAGCGGGGAATACGGCGGGGAGCACTGGCTGGCCAGTTTTGCAGTGTATGCACTGCTGAACTAGAGGGAAGCTTTAAGCTATGAGCTTTTAGCTGTTAGCTATGAGTGATGATTTTACCAATAAAGAGTTCTACTCGCAACACGCAGCTCAGGCTCATGGCTCACAGCTTCCTCGCCACCACCATCCAGTCCCAGGGCCTGGGTTCTTTCAGCCACTTTGGAGCTTTGATGAATTCAGTATCCCTGTTGTATTCTATTTTCTGAAACTTTTCGGAAGTAAAGCCCGCATCGTTTAATAATAGTTGTAACTCTTCTTTGAGGTAATGCTTGTGCGGGACATCGTCAATATCGGCATTGCCCTGCCGGATATTGTTCCATTTGCGCAGCGCCTCTTTGGCATTTTTGGTGGCAGGGAAAACCGACCGGTCAATATTGTATTGCTTTTGTACCAAACTGGTAAACAGCCATGATTCCAATGATGGGATAGTGATCACGATCCTACCCCCTTTTTTTACACAGGCAGACAGTGATTGAAAAAATATATTCCGGTCTTTGACGGAAGGGGTTAGGATGGCATTGATGCAGATACCAAAATCACATTGTGGAACTTTAGTCTTTTTTCCGCTCATATCTGCCCGCAGGAACTGCACATTTTTATATTGCGGGTAGAGTTGTTGCGCAATCTTCAGGTTTTTGGCGGAGATATCCAGCGCCACTACTTTTTTAAAGGCGGGGGAAAGCACCGGCAACCATTTGCCGATGGCGCAGCCGATATCGATGACTGTTTTATTTTTTGAAGCATGCTGGCTGATGACGGAACGGATAAGTGCTTTCTTATCGTTATGCAGCACATCAAAGATTTCTTCCCCGTAGGCAGTGGCCATCTTTTCCCAGTAGGAACGCTTCATAGATTTACTTATTCTTTCTGAGTATTTTCCTGAGCGCCGTTGCTCTTAGTTTTCTTCTTGTGTGATGGAATGTGAGTACGTGAATAAGGTCTTTGTTGAGTACCCGGTAAACTATCCGGTAATTGCCTTCAATTACTTCCCGGATGGATTTGATTTTTAATTCAGGGACAACACGTCCAATTAACGGGAAAGTTTCAAGAATATCTGTTCGCCGGATTAGTTTTTCGACGTGTATCCCGGCATAACGAGGTGAATCATTGCTTATGTATTCGCCAATATCTTCCAGGTCTTCTATTGACTGGATAGTAAACTTTACTTCAGCCATTTTTTCAGACGTTTCTTAGCCTGTTCTTTGTTTAGGACCTTACCATTGTCAGACTGCTGAACCCCAATCCGTATTTTTTCCAGCAATACAATCCTTTCGATCGCGTCTTCGGCCTCGAAGCGGCTGGGCAGCGATTGAAGTGATTTTAATACCTCAGTTTTAGTTAACATCGGGAATAAATTTCCTGTAAGTTACAAAATTCAGGGTGCAGAGTATCAAAAATTTATTTTCAGCATAGGCTTTTTTTCTGCGTAAATTTGAAATGTACAAAAATTGATGATTATATCTTGGCTGATTTTATTTTCAAGCCCAGCGCTTGGACAGAATAAAGTCATTGCTGACATATTTCTTTGAAAGATTCAAGGATATATTATGAAAAGGTAATATTTGCTGATAGTTTAAAGAAAGATGAGATTTATACAAAACTGAAGACTTGGGCACTTGATTTGCATGTCTCACAAAAAGATGCTCTTCAGGCCGACGATAAGGAAACAGGGATTTTGTTTTATCGGGGATATTTTGAAACTTTAACACCTGATATTAAAATCGAAAATTTTATTTTTCAATACTCAAATCAATACTGGCATAATCTTAAGTTTTATATCAAGGATTTCAAAGTAAAGGTAGTAATTGATAAGGTTGTTAGAAAAGCAAAGACTATTGGGGGTGCTTCAGGAATAAGTGACCAGTACATTGAAAGCTCTATTGAAGACTATTTCGAATTGGATTCGGCTGCAACTGTTTCACTTCCTGAAAAATTTAAAAAGCAAATGAAAAAAACAAAAGAAGAAATACTTCCTAAAATTATTCATGATTTTAAGGATGCCAATATAAAATTTAAATCCTTAATAAGTCAAATAGAGACTTCCATTAAGAGTAAATCCGAATCAGATTTCTAGGAAAAACATTGATTATTTTTTCTTCGCCGCCTTCTGGTTGGGTGTTGCCTTTTTTGCAGGGGCTTTCTTCCCTTTTGGCAGAGCAGGCTTCGCTGCCGCTTTCCCGCCCTTTGGTCGGGTTGG
>JANNUI010000107.1:0-1610 GCA_031395125.1 Chitinophagaceae bacterium
CGAAAAAAAGTTATGGCCGGGATATTTTTACAACAAGGGATTACAGAGAAACATTGCTGCGAAAAGATATCGATGCAGTAATAGTTGCTACACCGGATCATTGGCATAAAGATATTTCTGTGGCGGCTATGAACAGTGGCAAAGCAGTGTACTGCGAAAAACCAATGGTGCATGATGTAACGGAAGGTGCAGCCGTAGTAGAAGCTCAAAACAGAAACAAAGTTGTAATGCAGGTGGGTAGCCAGGGTGTGAGTTCTTTAGGAAATGAAAAAGCAAAAGAATTATTAGCCGCTGGTGCAATTGGTAAATTAAATTATGCTGAGGGTTTCTGGGCTCGCAACTCACCGTTTGGTGCATGGCAGTATGATATACCTGCTGATGCATCTGAAAAAACAGTTGATTGGAAACTATTTTTAAATAAATATCCATCTCAGGCATTTGATGCCAAACGCTTTTTCCGTTGGCGGTGTTATAAGGATTATGGTACGGGTGTTTCAGGAGATTTATTTGTGCATTTATTTTCCAGCCTGCATTTTATTACCAATTCGAAAGGGCCGCAAAAAATAATGGCTATGGGTGGACTGCGTTACTGGAAAGATGGAAGAGAAGTGCCAGATATTTTAATGGGAATGTTTGATTATGCAGAAACCGATCAACATCCAACATTCAATTTATCGTTGCGGGTAAATTTTGTAGATGGAACAGCAGACAGCACTTACCTGCGGCTGGTAGGAAGTGAGGGGAGTATGAATGTGGAATGGGATAAAGTAACACTTACAAAAAATAAGGCTTATGCCGCGGTCGATGATCCGTTGTTAAAAACAAAAATGAATAACGGTACTCAGGAAGTTTATGACCGGAAAAAAATGGTACCCCCTGCTACAACTATTTATAAAGCAGAAGAAGGATATAAAGGTGCCCATTACGATCACTTCAATAATTTCTTTAACTGTATCCGAAATAAAAAAGTAGCAACAGAGGATGCACTGTTTGGTTTCAGAGCTGCTTCACCGGCTTTGTTGTGCAACGACAGCTATTTTACAGATAAAGCTGTAAAATGGGATCCTATCAATTTAAAAATTGTTTAAATAAAACATATGAAAATAAAATCAATTGTTATGTTGCTATCTGCTTTTTTGTTCATTTCTTTTATCGGAAAAAAAGATAATAAGCTGACAAAGGCGGAAAAAAAAGCCGGCTGGAAATTATTGTTTGATGGTGAAACAATGAAAGGCTGGCGAGCATTTAAAAATAAAACCGGGAATAGTTGGGAAGTAAACAATAGCGAGTTGCATTGCAAAGGAAGCACAACAGATAAAAGTGATCTGCGTGCAGATTTAATAACTACCGGGCAGTATGAAAGTTTTGAATTATCTCTGGATTGGAAAATTGCAAAAGGCGGCAACAGTGGAATCATGTATCATGTTACTGAAGAATTCAACGCTGCATATCTCACCGGGCCCGAATACCAATTAATTGATGATGATGGGTTTCCTGAAAAACTGGAAAACTGGCAAAAAACCGGAGCCGATTATGCCATGTATAATGCAACTTCAAGACCCGTAAAGTCTGTTGGTGAATACAACAATTCAAAAATTATTTTCAACAAA
>JANNUI010000173.1:0-2262 GCA_031395125.1 Chitinophagaceae bacterium
CCCCAACCGGGAGAAGCGATTTTATAGTATATATACCCTCGGAAATGATGTGGATCTTTTGCTTTGTTTCGCTTACCACGGTGTAAGGTTCTGGCAAGAGGATGTGAAGGAATCCCATTTTTAACCTGGTTTCATAACCTGCTTTTATTGGTATATCGCTCAAGCTGAAATTTCCCGGAGAATGCCGCACCTGGTAGTTGCCCCGGGGAACAGGGAATGGCTCTGGACAAGGGCCGTTTTGACATCCGGCCAACAATTTATTAACTGAGTCTTCCCCAGATACTATCCATTTGATTAATTGAGTAGAATAAAGTACTCCCTCAACAGCTCCCGGCCATCGTATATCCATTGCGCCCATTTCCAGACCCAGGCCTGCTTTTTTTTTGATATCATTTATAGGGGTCATAACCCATTTATCAGTTTCACTTTGTGCAAAGGCACTGGCAAACATCCCCCCGATAGCTATCGGGGCCAGTAAAGAAAGAAGATGCTTTTTCATAAACAATAAATTAAAGAGGGACATAAAAGGTACAGTATTTCCCATATTGGGCAGCAGGTTTTTTTTTCCTGTCTTACAGGCTTTTATCAACATAATCCGGGTGAGGCTGCCACACCGCTATGATAATTACCTCCTATCCCAAATACCTGATGCCATCAGCCCGGCTTTTATTAATTTCCCTGATTGTAACTGTTGGTATTTATGAGAAGGCTGACGATCGCTTTATTATTCTTTTCTCCCCATTGTTTTTCACAGGATGCCGGGGTATTCAAACCAGACTCCGTGAAAAAGGAGATCATTGCCAGCAAAATTTCAAACAATATTAAAATCGATGGCAGCCTTGATGAGGCAGATTGGAAACTGGCCAAACCCTCACCGGATTTTATACAGATAGATCCCAACCAGGGACAGGCGCCCAACCACCGCACTGAAGCGAGGGTTTTGTTCAACAGGCAATTTCTTTACATCGGTATAATTGCTCATGACTCGGGAGGAAGGAAAGCAATAAGGGCAACCGATTTCAGAAGGGACTTCAGCATCCGCAGTCATGACCATGTGGCTATTTCATTGGACGGGTTCAATGATCACCGAAACGCCATGGCATTTACGACCAATCCCTATGGGGTGCAGCGGGACCTGCTGGTATTTGATGATGTGCTCACCGACCTGGACTGGGACGGCCTCTGGAAAGTAAGGACTACCCGCACCGACAGCGGCTGGATCGCTGAAATAGCCATTCCCTGGCAAACGCTGCGCTATCCGAAAACAACTGATACCCTGCAGACCTGGGGTTTTAATATGTACCGCAACCGCAGGCTTTCCAACGAAGGCTCTGCTTTTTCCCCTTACCCGCGGTCATTCAATTTTACCAGGATGGCCTATGCCGGGTTGCTGAAGAACCTGCAGCCGCCACCACCCAAAACCAATATACGGGTACAGCCCTACGTATTGACTTCGTATGACCGCTACAAAAATTTCCCGGCCACTACCAAGCCAGAACTAACCAACTTCAGGGCTGGTGGTGATATCAAATGGGCCATCAACCCCAACAATATCCTCGACCTGACCTTTAATACAGATTTTGCACAGGCGGATGCAGACAGGCAGGTGAATAATGTAACAAGGTTCTCCGTTTTCTTCCCGGAAAGAAGGCAATTCTTTTTAGAGAACGCCTCGCTGTTTGGTACGGGCGTTGGACCTTCAGAAGATATTTCCGGCGGTACCATGCGGATACAACCTTTCTTCAGCCGCCGTATCGGGCTGGATGGTGCCGGCAACCCCATTCCGCTGGATGCAGGGGGCCGTTATGTTTATCGATCATCAAAAAGAAACTTTGGGGCACTCCTTATGCGGCAGCGTAAGAATAACATTACACCCGGCACCAATTTTTTTGTGGGACGCTATTCTGAAAATCTTGGAAAACAAAGCAGGCTCGGAGGGCTGATAACAGTGAAGAACAATGACGCCGGCACCAATGTGGTGGGCGCGGTGGACGGATTTTTCAGGATGGGGGAGTCACATTCGCTGAGCACCATGCTGATCCATTCTTCCAATAACAAAGGAGGGAAAGATGGTTTTGCCGGGTATGCCCAATATTATTTCACCAACAATCAGTGGAAACTATGGTGGACCCAAACCGTAGTAACAAAAGACTTTGACCCGGCGCTTGGTTTTGTATCCCGCAGCGATGTTATTGGCACCACGCCTGGTATTTTTTGGTATTACAGAGGAAAAAAGCTGCCGTTTCCTAAATGGATAAGGGC
>JANNUI010000213.1:0-6776 GCA_031395125.1 Chitinophagaceae bacterium
GGCGCCGAACAATTCGGCCGCCAGTGGATCCAGGCGGTAGCTCGGCGCGTAAGCAAGGATACGATGGTAACGATATGAAAAAAAGAGAAGAGGCTGTTCAATACTGTTTAAATGCCATCCGGGTGCAGGAGTCGCTGGGCCTGCAGCATTTTGGGGGGCTGAATAATTTTTATATCAGCCTTGGAGAGATGCTTTTCCGTATTGGTCACTATACGGAAGCATTGGCTTACTACCATAAGGGGGTGGTGCTTCAGGCAAAAGATACAGTGGAAAAAGGATATTTTGCCCATGCCCTGAATGCGATGGGCATAAGCTATAAAAACACTGAGCAATACGACAGCAGCCTGCAACTATTTTACAAATGTATGGAACATTGTAAAAAGTATAATCTGGAAGACCTCTACTACATGGCATCGGACAACCGCTTTGACCCCTTCCTCGAATTGAAAAAATATGACAGTTGCAGGCTTATTGCGGATGACTTATACGGGGAAGGGGTAAAAACCAAGGATGATTTTCTTATTGCCATGGGCTGTTTTATGTACGGACGGACCGCATTGCGGCAAAAGCAATTTACCGAAGCCTATAAGTGGCTGAATAAATCACATGAACTGGCAGAAAAATCAGGTGCAAAACGACAGTTTGTGAGGATGTATAAAGACCTGGCCGAGACCTGCGACTCATTAAACATGACAAAGCAGGCATACAATTTCTATAAATATTACAAATACCTGCAGGATAGCACAGATAAATCGGGCCTGGTGATAAACAGCAATTACCTGTTTGCCAAAGCCAGTTTTGAAAGCGAACAGGTGGAGTTTAACCGGCTTAAACTGAAAAGAAAAAAGGATATAAAAATCCGCAACACTGCCCTTATCGGGCTGGCACTACTTTCAATGGCAGCCCTTTGGTGGCTGAACAAAAAGAGAAGGAAGGCGCTGGCGGGCAGGGATGAAGCAGAAAAACAGCTTGCGTTGTTTACTCATAACATTATTGAAAAAGACAACCGGATAGAAACCCTCCAGGCGGAACTGGAGAAGATAGGTAATGACAAAGCCACATCAGAAAAAATTGATGAATTGAGTCGCCAGATGATACTGACAGAAGATGACTGGCTGAGGTTCCAGGCTTTGTTTAACAAAGTTCATCCGGGTTTTTTGAACCGCCTGAAGGGAAAAGCAGCTGGTATTACAGAAGCAGAGATCCGTATGGCCAGCCTGATAAAGATCCGCCTCAATACAAAACAAATTGCTTCCATGCAGGGCATCAGCCCCGATAGTGTTCATAAAACCCGGCAACGCCTGCGCCAGCGCTTTGCTACCACCAGCACCAGTGAATTGGAATCTATTATTGCCGGCATCTGAGGATTTGCCGTTTATTCCTTTCGCTTACTTCTGTTCAAACATTTAATTACCAGCCATTGAGATGGCTGACAGGTTTCTGTCAGGCCGTTGTCAGGTTTTTGTCAGTCTCATTTTTTGGAAACGATGGTATGTGCAGTGTAGCTTGAAAAAAATCGGGCAGTGCCTTACCTGGCAAAAAAATACAGTGATGAAGTCATCATACTTCTGATTGCCATCATACTGGCACTGATGGTGATATTGGTAAGCGATGTTCACCGGGCAAGGCTGGAAAAAGAAATGAATGAGTTGATACATAAAAACTGAACCATTAAAAAAAGCTTATGAGAAAGACGATCTGTTCACTGACCATTTTGCTGTTGGCGCTGGTATCAGCATCACAGTCAGTCACGCCGACGGTTACCAATGCAGGCGGGGGCTCATACAATGACCCCAACTCTTATGTCAGGTATTTCGACTGGAGCATCGGCGAACTGTCCCTTATTAACACGGTTGCTTCGGCAGACAATTCTGTAGTGGTGTACCAGGGAGTATTGCAGCCCTGCACAGAAAAGCCGGGCTTCACACCCTTTTCTGCCGATTTCAACTCAGAAGATTTTAAACTGTTTCCCAACCCCACGGTTGGAAAATTTGAGCTCAATTTTTTCCTGAACGAAAGGGGCATTCTTGACCTTGAACTGACGGATGTCTCCGGCAGACTGCTGGAGAGCAGGAGTTATAACTATTACGGCTGCTGCAAAATTATTCACTATGACATCAGCTCTTTACCTGCCGGTGTTTATTTTATTGTAGCCACACTTCGTCCGGACCCCGCTACGCTGTTTAATACCCGGCAAACGCCCAGGCGTAGCGGGATCAGGGTGGTAAAAATGAATAAATAAGAATTTGGTATTAACCATAAACAAAAACAATCGTTATGAGAAAGCTGCTATTCATCTTCGTCCTTTTGATTGCAGGCTGCCTGGCAGTCAATGCACAGTCGCCCGGGTTTTTCAACTACCAGGGGGTCGTACGCAATTCAGTCGGGAATGCCTTGGTCAACAAAACCATCCGGCTTCGCCTTACCATTCATGATGGCAGCGCCACCGGCATTCCGGTGTACAGAGAAACAAGGATGCTTACCACCAATGCCTTTGGCCTTTTTAATGTGCAGGTGGGCGGGGGCGGCGCCACCGATGTGCTGGGTTCTGTGTCAGCGGTTGACTGGAAGTCCGGCGCCAAATGGATGCAGGTGGAAGTGGATACTGAAGGGGGCACAACCTTTAAAGATATCGGCGCTACGCAGCTCAGTTCTGTTCCGTATGCCCTGTTTACCAACCTTACTGCCGATATAATACTCCCTTTCAATAAAACGCAGAATGAGGAATTGCCTTTAATAAAAATTACCAATACAGGTAATAATGCCAGCAGTTTAGCATTTGAAGGTTTAAGCAACTCGACTGCCAACAATGCAACAGCTATCCGTGGTATCCTTTTATCAACGTCGCCCGGTGTCAGTTCAGCCGCTGTAGTGGGGCAGAATAACGGAACAGGCGCCAATGGCATTGGTGTATATGGCAATCAGAACGGAACCGGCTGGGGTGTGTATGGTTCCACTCCCGGTGGTGTGGGTGTGTATGGCAACAGTACAACAGGCATGGGGGTTTATGGCCAATCAGTTTCCGGCCCTTCTGTAATGGGCTATCAACCCAACACAGGAACAAGTAATGCCGGTTATTTTCAAAATTTCAGTACTACCAACACTGCGGCAGCATTAAGGGTACTAACAAATGGTTTGGGAGAAGGCGTGGGAGTAAACATGACGGGCCTTGGAAAAGGAGGAATATTTACAATCAATAATGCTACCAACGGCAATAATGTAATAGAAGCATCCACCAATGGTTTGGGTAAGGTGGCCCTGTTACAAAACACAAATGCTGCCAACAGCAGCAATATATTAGATGTTTCAACAAATGGAATTGGCCGTGCAGGATATTTTCAAAATACAAACACAGCGAATACAGCGCCAAACATTTCATCTCTTTCTAATGGATCAGGTGATGGTATTCAATCATTAATGACAGGGACCGGTAAAGCAGGTTTATTTAACATTAATAATGCAGCCAATACAAATTTTGCAATAGATGCCAGTTCAAACGGAACGAATAATGTAATCAATTCGGTAAATACAGGTACAGGCCGTGCAGGTTTTTTCCAGGTGAATAATGCAGCCAGTTCTGCTGATGCGTTAAGTGCTGTAACCAATGGTGCAGGTGTAAGCTGGGCCATCAGGGGTTTAAGCACAGGTACAAACGGAGCAGGTTTATTTATTCAAAGTAATGTGGCTAACACAGCCAACAACTTACAATCGAATCAGGCAGGTTTGGGAAGAGCTGCATTATTTAATGCAACGAATACCGCTAATGCTTCGAATGCTCTGGAAGTAAATCAGTCAGGTACAGGCCGGGTAGTATTTTTCGATGCCACCAACGCTGCTAATGCATCAAATGCTTTAGAAGTAAATATGGCAGGTGCTGGTTTTGCTGCAAGTTTTACGAATACCAATGCAATACCCAAAGCTTTACGTACAGCAGGGGCATTACAATTTACAGGAATTAATGAAGGGCCGGGCAGAATAATGGCAACTCTTGATGGCACTGGCACTGCTACCTGGCAAAATGCAGCATCGGCTGGTTTGGTAAGCGGATCCGGTACCTTAAATTATGTTCCTAAATGGACGCCTGATGGAACTATAATCGGCAACTCACAGATTTTTGATAATGGAACTAATATAGGTATAGGCACATTTTTAAACAATACCAAACTGAACATTTCGTCACCTTCCTCTCTGGAATATCCCTTTTATGCAAGTGTAGATGGCACCGGCAATATATTTCGTATGAATAAAGACGGGCAGTTGTATATCAGCTCAACAAAACCCGGCTCATTCAACTATACGGAAAATTTTGCGGTAATGGTGGATGGCGAGGATCAGGGCATGGTTATCAGGCTCAATGGAAAACCTTACCCTGATGGAGAAAATCATTACATTTCATTTGTAGGAGCCGATAATATTATACATGGAAGAATTGAAGGACAGACATGGGATGAAAAACAGGTTAATAATTTCGAATACATGTTCGAGGCGGCTAACCTTGCTTTGGAACTTTCTTTTCAAGCATTAGAATTAGGCGCTGAGTTACTTGAGCTGCATTTTCTTTCAGCAGCAATTACTGCTGCAGAGCTTGCATCTACAGCGATAAGAATTGCAGTCTGGGTTGGTGGAAATCAATCAAGATCAGGGGTGGCGTATGAATCCGGCTCGGCAGATTATGCCGAATGGCTTGAAAAAAATAATGCAACGGATAAATTTACATTCGGTGATATTGTAGGGGTTAATGGCGGAAAAATCTCTAAAAAAACTATTGGTGCAGAAAAACTAATGGTAATATCCATGGCGCCCATTGTGCTAGGCAACCTTCCTGAAAAAGGCAATGAACATAATTTTGAAAAAGTGGCTTTTATGGGGCAGGTGCCGGTGAAAGTAAGTGGTGAAGTACACCCCGGTGATTATATTCTTGCGTCGGAGTTAAATGATGGTTTTGGCGTAGCCCTGAACCCCGGAAAGATGATGTTGGCGGATTATAAAAGAATTGTTGGAGTGGCCTGGAGTGTTACCTCATTCAGCAGCAATATTTCAATGGTAAATACGGCGGTTGGCATCAACAATAATGACCTGGTTGGACAACTGATGCAGCAGCAGGGGGAGATATCACAGTTGAAAAACAGTATAAACAATTTAACAGCTTACCTGCAGGCAAAAGATACAAACTTCAAAGCTGAATTGTTTTTGGTAAAGGAATCATCAGATAATAACCCGCCTGGTATATCAGAGCCGGGTAAAAATACAGATAAACAACAACAACTAATTCTTCCTGCAGCATCCCTTGATCAGCGGATAAAAGCCCTGCAGTCAGGAAATTTAAAGGACATGGTTTATAATCACCCCGAAGCGCTCAGAAAAGATTTTGAAAAGGTTAAAGAAATATTGGATAAAAACGGAGTTGATTACAACAGGAATCCTGAGATAAAAAAAATGGTTACCGATTTTGACTATTTCGTCCTTCAAATGAAGAAACTGTTTGAAATGAAGTTTGAAGAAAAAACTACAGGTAACAAAAAGTAAGAAAACCTATTTTTTGAAATGCTGGTATGCTGTTGCAGCATTAGCCCTTAACCTTTATCTTCCCTCCCGGCTCAGCCGGGAGGGATTTTTTTATATATCTTCCCATATAATTTAACTGACCGCTTATGAAGAAGTTTATTTTTGCTAATTGCCTGTTGCTTATTGCTAATTGTATACCCGCCCAGGATCTAAAATACTACCTGCCGGATTCGGTCACTTACAATCCCTCCATCCCCAAACCACGGGATATCATTTATCATGAAGTGGGAGAGTGGCATGTCACCCATGACCGGCTGGTAAATTATATGAAAGCGGTTGCCGCCGCTGCTCCAGGCAGGGTCATATTAGAAACAATGGGTTTTACCTATGAAGGGCGTCCGCAGGTATTGCTGATCATCAGTTCTCCCAAAAACCTTCAACGGCTCGAAGAGATAAGACAACAGCATGTGGCCTTAACGGAACCGTCAAGATCAGGTTCGCTGAATATAGACAATATGCCTGCCGTGGTATGGATCGGTCATTCCATTCACGGAAATGAAAGCAGCGGTTCCAATGCAGCCCTGCTCAGCGCTTATTACCTGGCTGCAGCTCAAGGCAGACAGATCGATGAGTTGCTGGACAATGTGGTCATCTTGTTCGACCCTTCCTTTAATCCCGATGGCCTGCAGAGATTTTCCACCTGGGCCAACCAGCACAGGAGCAAAAATCTGGTTTCCGATCCCAATTCAAGAGAGTTCAACGAAGTATGGCCGGGCGGACGCTTTAATCATTACTGGTTTGACCTGAACAGGGACTGGCTCCCGGCAGTGCATATCGAAAGCCAGAACCGGCTGAAATGGTTTCATCACTGGAAACCCAATATTCTCACTGACCATCATGAGCAGGGCAGTAATGCCACTTTCTTTTTTCAACCGGGTGTGCCATCAAGAGTAAACCCGCTGACACCGGAAAAGAACCAGGAACTGACTGCTAAACTTGCAAAATTCCATGCTGCTTTTTTAGACCGTATCGGTTCATTGTATTTCACTAAAGAGAACTATGATGATTTTTACTATGGCAAAGGCTCCACCTATCCAGATGTACAGGGCTGTATTGGTATCCTGTTTGAGCAGGCATCATCAAGGGGCCACTTGCAGCAAACCGCCAACGGCCTGCTGAGTTTTCCGGCTACGATCAGGAACCAGTTTGTAACCGCACTCTCTACCCTTGAAGGAGCAAAAGTGCTGCGCAAAGAATTTTTAGAATACCAA
>JANNUI010000219.1:0-5723 GCA_031395125.1 Chitinophagaceae bacterium
GTTGTTCCATGTTTCATTGGAGCTTACAACTTTATCCCTGAAAAAATTAGCATTTTGACCCCATGCCTCTAACTGAACCAGCTTATTTTTCCCATTGTAATTTACTTCAATGCTGTCCCGGAGAATAAAGGGGAGATTGCCGGCACCAGGGTTTATATTCACCTGCACAAACACATACAGGCTGTCATTGGCTTCAATGTCCAGGTTGCTGAACTGTGTTCCGGCAATTCCGTCCACATTCATTTTATAAACGGAAGAACTGCCACCCATCAGCTTTACTGATGACAGTCTTAGCTTCTGGCTGTTTTCATTAATGATCCTGAAACTCCGGTATGTAGAACCTGCAGTTACAAACACAGTATCATACTTCAGGGTATCAGCAGTGATGGTTACCCTTGCGTCAGGAGAGGTGATAAAAGAATCTTTCCGGCAGGAAAAAAGGAATAATACAAAGGATATGGCCAGTATTCCGGGGGTCTTCATTGTTTGTCAAAAATAGAGCTAAGAGTTCAAAAGAGAAAATGAGAAAAGGAGGGACTGGTCTGAAAGGGAAAAATATCCTTTATGAATCTATACAACAAATGGTAAGCCGCAATAACTCTTTACTTTTTTTTCCTTATGTATCTTAGCTATTAACGGGAGGCAACGCAAAGTGCAGCGAGGCTTAACCGTACATTTTCTGCTTTAAGCAGTTCATTTCCGCATGCTTCCAGGGTAGCGCCGGTTGTTACCACATCATCCACCAGCAGCAGGTGATTATCACGTATTGCATCATGATTGGTAAGAATAAACTTTCCTTCCATATTCTTCCACCGCTCTATTCTTCCTTTTTTGGTTTGGGTTTCGGTGTGCTGTGGGCGGGTTATCACTTTATCCAGCACCGGTATATTCATGGCTGCTGCCATTCCTTCACAGAGAACAGTTGCCTGGTTATAACCTCTTCTTTTTTCCTTGGCGGGGAACAAAGGCAGGGGAACCAGGGCATCCACTTCAAAGCGACCGGATTGTTTTATCTGCTCTCCGATTATCCTGCCGAGTTGCAACCCGAGTTCTTTATTGCCCCTGTATTTGAAGTGGTGCATCAGGTGCTGCATCAGTGATTCCCTGGTGAAATAAAACTGGGCTGTGGCGGCGGCCAGTGGCACCCTTCCCCAAAAAATTTTTTCTACGGGATTATGAGGATGCAGTTCAAAATTCGTCTCCGGCATGGCATCTATGCACCGCATACACAACACAGATCCTTTATTCAGGATATCATTGCCACAGCCGGCACAGACATGCGGGAAGAACAGGTGCAGTAAGGAGTCTCTTATTTCTTTTAAAGCAGGCACCTGCTAATTAAAAAGGAATAAATAAGAGATCAATGTGTTTTTCCCCGGGAAAAAACTGTTTTTTCCCTGAGCGTTCTTTGGAAGCGACGATTTTCTAAAACAAGTATTTATATACCTCCTCCACTCTTCCCATCAGGACGACTTCAATACCTGCCTGCCGGTCAGGCAGGTTGAATTTTTGATTGCTTAATCCTTTCTGGCCCTGCCTGCCGGCAGGCAGGTTGTATTTGGAAACAATGATCTTTTCAAAGCCCAGTTTTTCTGCTTCTGCTATTCGTTGCCCTATGCGGTTCACCGCCCTGATCTCGCCGCTCAGCCCCACTTCCCCGGCAAAACAAATATGCTGCGGCATCGGCACATCCTCATACGATGATAATAAAGCACAGAGTACTGCAAGGTCTATTGAAGGGTCTTCTACTTTTATCCCCCCTGCTATATTTAAGAACACATCCTTTACGCCGAAATGGAATCCGCCTCTTTTTTCCAGTACGGCCAGCAACAGTTGTAAACGGCGTAAATCGAAACCACTGACCGTACGCTGCGGTGTTCCGTATACCGACTGGGTGACCAATGCCTGAACTTCTATCAATAAAGGCCGCATACCCTCTATGGTGGCGGCAATGGCAATACCACTCAGCTGGTCTTCTTTCTGGGTGATCAATATTTCGCTGGGGTTCAGCACACCCCGCATGCCGGCGTCGGTCATCTCATATATACCGAGCTCGTCTGTGCTGCCAAAGCGGTTCTTCAATGTCCGCAGTATACGGTAAGCATAGTGACGGTCGCCTTCAAACTGCAGCACCGTGTCCACCATATGTTCAAGAATCTTTGGCCCTGCTATGCTACCGTCTTTGGTAATATGGCCAATTAAAAAAACAGGGGTGTTCGTTTCCTTGGCAAAGCGTTGAAACTCGGCTGCACATTCCCGTATCTGCGATACACTGCCGGGGGAGGAGTCGATGAACGGAGTTTGCAATGTTTGAATCGAATCAACAATAACCAACTGTGGTCTTAGTTTCTTTATCTCCTGGAAGATCGTTTGGGTGGAGGTTTCAGTCAGCAGGTAAAAGTTCTCATTGTTGAGCCCCAGCCTGTCGGCCCGCATTTTGATCTGCTGCTCACTTTCTTCACCACTGATGTAAAGCACAATTATATCTTTAAGCCAAAGTCCATTTTGCAGGAACAATGTCGATTTGCCGATACCGGGCTCGCCGGCTATTAAAACCAAACTCCCGGGCACTATGCCACCTCCCAATACCCTGTTCAACTCTGCATCTGATGTTGGCAATCTTTTTTCTTCACTGCTTTTTACACCGCTTAGCGGGATGGTCTTTGCTGTTCTTTTTTCATCGTTGTATTCTTTCCATCCGTTACTGTTCTTTGGACTTTCTTTCTGAACCAGTTCCTCAACAAACGTATTCCATTGCCCGCATGACGGGCACTGGCCCACCCACTTCACACTTTCATGCCCGCAATTCTGACAAAAAAAAGATGTCTTTATCTTACTCATGTACTAAAATTAAATGATTGGCCCGTCTTTATAAAAATGTTGGAACAATGATCGCAGTAAAGAAAACAGAAAGGATAAAAAATGATGTATTAAAAAGAGGAAAGATGAGGATTGAAATTGTTTGCTTTTATATCAGTTCTATAAATGTAAAAAGGGCCAATCTTACGATTGGCCCCCTTACTTACTAACCCATTAAATTCTATTGCTAAATTACAATTATGCGGCACATTTCAAAATAATTTTTTACGCCTGTGCATAACTTCCGGGACAAAAAAATACAAAACCAGATGGGAAAACGAATCCCAGGTTTTTATTTTAAGTATTTGAAAATCAACATATTATATCCATGAATCTGACTGACTTGAAAAAAGACGACCCCGGATTTAAAACCGGGGATGCAAAAAAGGATGACAAAAAGGCTGAAAAAAACACCCTAACCCGAGTGGTAGGAAATTTGCTATAAAACAGTCAAAAACAGATTAAAAAATGATAATGTCCAACGAAATTCTTTGGGTTTCCCTGGTCTTTTTGGGGATCAGCTTTTTAGTGTCTGCTATCCTGAAAAGTAAGTTTACTAAATACAGTAAAATACCCCTGTCCAACGGCCTTTCGGGGCGGGAAATTGCGGAAAAAATGCTCCGCGAAAGCGGGATTTATGATGTGAAAGTGACCTCGGTAAAGGGGTTTTTGTCCGACCATTATAACCCCACCAACAGAACCGTGAACCTGAGCCCGGAGGTGTACAACGGCACAAGTGTTTCGGCGGCTGCAGTGGCGGCCCATGAGTGCGGCCATGCCGTCCAGCACGCCACCCGGTACGGTCCACTGGTGTTCCGGAGCAAGATGGTGCCGGCCGTCCAGGTAAGCTCTAAGCTCGTGAACTGGGTATTGCTGGCGGGCATGATCGTGCTGGCGACTACCAAAAACCCGACTGTCCTGCTGATTGGCATTATCGCTATGGGGTTAACTGTGCTTTTCACCCTGGTTACCCTGCCAGTAGAGTTTGATGCCAGCAAAAGGGCGCTGGCCTGGCTCGACCACAGTAATGTAACCAACCAACAGGAATACCCCAAAGCGAAGGATGCGCTGAAATGGGCGGCAACCACTTATGTGGTGGCGGCCCTGGCGGCTGTTGTCCAGTTAGTCCAATACATAATGATATATCTGAATAGCCGGGACAGGAATTGATACAGCTAGTTTGACCAGTAAAAAGCCCCTCAGATGAGGGGCTTTTTATCATAACTTGATTTCTTCGTCGTGCTGATCAAAGAATTTGTATTCGGTGAGATGGTAGTTACTATCCTGCTCTAACCTTGTTTTCTGTCCCAGTTTTTTATTCCAGGCGGCCATCTTCGTTTTCCAGAACCACCCTTTGGTAAGATAGGCGTACATGATAGGATGAACGACCAATTTCAGTTTGCTGTTTTTATGCGTTACCAGGTATAATAGATTCTTTTCAATCTCGTCTTCCAGTAGCAGGGTAGAGGAAATTTTACCGGTGCCATTGCAGCTGGGGCAAACTTCATGGGTTTGGATGTTCACTTCCGGTTTCATCCGTTGACGGGTGATCTGCATGATGCCGAACTTGGAAATAGGCAGCACCGCATGCTTGGCCCTGTCAGGCTTCATAAATTCTTCCATCTTCTCCATCAGCCTCCGTTTGTTCTCCGGCATCTTCATATCTATGAAGTCGACAACGATAATACCGCCAAGGTCTCTTAACCGTAACTGACGGGCAATCTCTTCAGCTGCTTCCAGGTTTGTTTCCAGTGCATTTTGCTCCTGGTTATTGCTTACACTTTTATAGCCGCTGTTTACATCGATTACATGCAGGGCTTCTGTATGCTCGATGATGAGATAAGCGCCGCTGTCAAGATTCACCGTTTTACCAAAAGAAGATTTTACCTGCTTGGTAATGCCGAATGAATCGAAAATAGGAGAACCGTTCTGATAAAATGAGACGATAACCGCCTTCTCCGGTGCGATGCGCTGGATATAAGTTTTGGTATCACTGAAGATGGTGCGGTCATTTACGACAATCTTATTAAAGTCCTCATTCAACAGGTCCCGGAGGATGCTGGTGGTTTTGGTCTGCTCACTCAGTACCCGTGTGGGGGCCACTCCACCTTTCAGGTTTTGCATGATAAGCCTCCACATTTCTACCAGGGCCGAGAGATCTTCATGCAGTTCGGCCGTATTCTTTCCTTCGGCTGCCGTCCGCACGATCACGCCAAAGTTTTTGCTCTTGATGGCTTCTACGATCTTTTGGAGTCTTTTCCTCTCTTCCGAAGAATGGATCTTTCTTGAAACCGCTACAATATCATTGAAAGGGGTAAGCACTACGAAACGGCCGGGCAAGGAGAGCTCACAGCTCAGCCTTGGCCCTTTGGCGGCGATGGGTTCTTTCAGGATCTGTACAAGAATGTTTGGCTTGCCGTTCAATACCTCGTTTATCTTGCCGGTCTTGATGATCTCCGGCTCTACCGTGAACCTGCCAAAGTCCAGCGCCTGCTCACTCTTGTCGTTCATGCACATTGTCGTGAACTTGAGCAGCGATTTTGCATAAGGGCTCAGGTCGGTATAGTGAAGGAAAGCGTCTTTTTCAAACCCCACATCCACAAAAGCAGCATTGAGGCCGGGTATCAATTTTTTCACTTTACCCAGGTACAGGTCTCCCACGGCAAAACGGGCATCGCTTTTTTCGCTATGCAGTTCTACCAGCTTCTTGTCCTCCAGCAGGGCTATTTCCACTCCCTGCGGGGCTGCGTTAATAATCAGTTCTTTGTTCATTACAGCTTAACATGAAACACCTTGATGCTGTAAAAAACACCAGTTGTATAACATCCGTATGAATGCTGAAGTTGTATCGCAGGATATGTAGC
>JANNUI010000268.1:0-2541 GCA_031395125.1 Chitinophagaceae bacterium
CGAGCACCCGCCGGCGCCCTCGCCGAGAAACCCAGTGCGTATGAAAAGACCGGATTCAACGACAACAACGGCCCGTATGCCGCCGTTCGACCAATTGCACCACTGGTTATCAATAAGCAAGGCGGGACTTGCGCGCCACAAGACACCTTGGGAAGGTGAATAAAAAGAGAACAATGGAAATCATTCTAATTCAGGACGTAGATAACCTGGGTGCAAAAAACGAGGTAGTGAAAGTAAAGAACGGCTATGCCCGTAATTACCTGCTGCCCCGTCAACTGGCGGTGGAGAACAGTTCCAGCAACAAAAAACAATTAGAAGAGCGGCTGAAGCAGGTGCGGAAGAAAGAAGAGAAGATGCTGGCCGGGATCAATAGCGTAATTGAAAAACTGAAAGAAGCTCCGCTCAGGATCGGCGCCAAGACCGGCACAAGCGGAAAAATTTTCGGCAGCGTTACTTCCTTACAGATCAGTCGTGCCATCCGTGAGCAGAAAGGATATGAAATAGACAGGAAGAAGATCAGTATCACAGATGAGGTGAAAGAACTCGGCGCCTATAAGGCCACTATCGAGTTCGGAAACGGACACAGCACCGAAGTGGAATTTGAAGTAGTGGCTGAATAAACTCCCCCTGAAGCTAAAAATACTTACAAGCCTTCCAAATGGGGGGCTTTATTAGGTCGTTTTGCAGGCAAAATGCTTTTAAAATCAGCAGGTTAACCGGCGTTAAAAGCCCGGTCGGAATTATTTGGCGGTTCTACCAAAAAATTGCTTTATTTTGTCTTGTTATTGGTGTTCTTTACAGTTTTTCAAGTCCTGAACGTTTCTGATATAATCCTGTGAATGTTCATTGGTTACTGTTTACTGTTGGCACTTTTATTTTTTAATAATCTCACAAACAATGAACATTTACGTAGGAAACATCAGTTGGAACCTGAAAGATCAGGATATGGCCAACCTTTTCGCCTCTTATGGTGAAGTAACTTCAGCAAAAATCGTTACTGACAAATTCACTAACCGCAGCAAAGGCTTTGGTTTTGTGGAAATGGCAGACGATGCTGCTGCACAAGCGGCTATTGCTGCGCTTAACGGCTCCGAAGTAGACAGCCGTAACATCGTTGTCAATGAAAGTCGTCCGAAACCCGAAGGTGGTGGCGGCGGCAGTGGCTTCAAGAAAAGAAGCTTTGGCAGCGGCGGTGGTGGCGGCGGTTATAAGAAAGGTGGCGGCGGTGGCGGTTACAACCGTGACCGTGGCGGCAGCGGTGGATACAATAACGATTATTAATCAATAACGATATTTATCTCGCTTTAATAAGTCTGGTTCGAAAGAGCCTGACTTTTTTTTTATTATGGGTTGACAACCTTTAAAAAGGTTGTCAACCCATAAGCATATCCTACAATATTTTACTGCACCAACTTCACTATCCCTGCCCCATGATAAGAATGGTATTCCCCATTATACATCGCATCAGCACTTACCGGACCCATTTTATATTGTACTAGCAATACGATACGGATAGTTCAGCCAAATCATTCTTCACTACTTCTTTTAAACCCGATTCTTGGTCTTGGTTCTTGCGGTGGAGTCAGCAATTCCTTTAATGCTTCAAAAATCATTTGTATATCTCCTTCATATTTTTTCATCCTGCCATCCTGCCTCATCATTTTTTTTTCTATTTGTTCCAGTTTTAATAAAATATCCTTATGGGTTAGCAGCATCTCCCTCATTTTACTGAACACCCGTATTATGCGGATATTTACCTCAATGGCTGTCTGGCTATTCAATACACTGGATAACATGGCTACTCCCTGTTCTGCAAAGGCCATCGGCAGGTATCTTGTTCCACCCCAACTTGAGATTCCACTTTGGAATATCAAGTTTTTAACCTCCTGAATCGTAAGTTGAAACATAAAATCAGGAGGGAAACGTTTTAAATTTCGCTTCACAGCTTTGTTTAAATTCCCGGTAGTCACGTCATAAAGTTCTGCAAGGTCTCTGTCCAGCATTATTTTTTGTCCCCTGATAAAATAAATTTTGCTGATTATTATTTCATCTGCCACGATTAAAGACTTAATTGCTTTTGCCATAATATCTTCCTTAATATGAGTAAAGATATTTATTTGGAGGTCACAAATTGCGACCTCCAAATTTCAACAGCCATTTATACCATCTACTGCACCACTCTCACTACCCCTGACCCATGATAAGAATGATACTCCCCATTGTACATCGCATCGGCGCTTACAGGGCCCATTTTATAGTTGCCGGGTGATACGGCCCGGACAGCATAATAATAAGTTTGCTTCGCACTGCTGGCATCCACAAAGAAATGGATGCGGTCGTCCCGCACATCCAACGCGGTGGCTGTTGCAGCATCTTTGATCCAGTCCATACCCGGAATTTCTTTGGTTCTCGGGTTCTCAATTTCAAAACCGGCAGGCAGCAGGTCGGTTACCACTACATTTTCTATTGCTGTGTTAAATGATTTCTCCAGTGTCACCCCAATGATGATGAGGTCATTCTGTTTGAATGTATTGCCGCTGA
>JANNUI010000294.1:0-4134 GCA_031395125.1 Chitinophagaceae bacterium
CACACAGATGATAACCGCCCTGGTAAAAAGCAATATTGATTTTGAAAGCGCCTATTATCCCAACAAGAACCATGGCATTGGCGGCCAGGTGGACAATACCACTTTCCACCTCTGGAGCAAGATGACAAACTGGATACTGGAGAATATGGGGAACGAGAATACACAGCAGCTGAGCCAACCCTCCAAACAACCCAAAGGATTCTAGAGAATACCGAACAGAAGAATAAAGAATTCAGAATATCGATGTGAGACCCCGCCCATGCGGGGTTTCTTCTTGTATGGCTTTTCTCCCCTTCAGGGGATGGGGGCAAAAAAAAAGAACCCCCGGCGAAAACCGGGGGGCCCTAATCAAAAACCATTAACCATTAAACCTTATCCTATGAAAATTCATGGCTAATATCGTTAATAAAAGGATAATGCAAAACATTTTGCTGTCATTTTTACACCTATATGGCAAAATATGTACGTTTGACACAAAAAATTGACTGCACTCAACTGCGGCAGTTCAAACCTGCCTGAAGAACGCAGATTTTTTTATAGTTGAAAATCTACAAATTTGTCCTGCAAACGTTTGCTTAACTTCAACTCCTTAGCCCAACCCTGGGGGCAGTTACTGGTTATAACACAAGTATGGATAGGAGAAAAATAGTCGTTGCCATTACCGGTGCAAGTGGTTCCATATATGCGCACACACTGCTGGAAAAACTGCAGGCTGCAAACAAGCAGTGGGATGAACTCTCCGTGGTGATGACCGAAAATGCAAAAGAAGTTTGGAAAACGGAACTCGGCAATGAAGCCTGGAAAGATATCCCTGTAAAGTTTTATTCCACCACTGATTTCAGTGCCCCTTTTGCTTCTGGTTCGGGAAACTACGGCACACTCATTATCATCCCCTGTTCGATGGGAACACTGGGCCGGATCGCCGCAGGCATCTCAAATGACCTGATCACAAGGGCTGCTGATGTGATCCTTAAAGAAAGAAGAAAACTGATCTGTGTTATAAGGGATACGCCCTATAACCTGGTCCACATCCGCAATATGGAAACTGTAACACTTGCGGGAGCTATCATCTGCCCGGCCTCTCCTTCTTTTTACAGTCGTCCTGCTTCCATTAAGGAAGTGGCCGCAACGGTGGTGGACAGGGCGCTTGATCTCGCCGGCATTGACATAAAAACATTCCGCTGGGGACAATAACTCCCCGGTTACTGCACAAAAAAAGAGACCGGCTTCGCCGGTCTCTTTTACATTTACACACATCAAACCAACTAATCGATATACCTGCCACCGGCATTGATCCAGTCGACAATTTTTTGTCTCTCTGAAGCCGGGAGCAATCCCGTAGGCGGCATAGGTGAAGGATTACCATTCACAGCCCGCTGCAGTATATTGTTTTTAAACATGACAATGTTGCAATCCACTTCCCAGTTCATTCCGCCGTTGGGGTTAGCAGCATTGTGACAGGTCACACAATTATTTTGTATCAGCGTTTTCACCAGGCTGAACAAAGGCCCCTGCGGCAGGTTGGGTACATTCACATTGACCACCGCCGTGCTGCAGGTATTGACATCTCTTACGACCAATGTATGATTACCATTGATCAGGTTATTAAAAATACCAGAGGGTTGAAATGCGCCGCCGTTCAGGCTATAAGTGTAAGGAGGTGTTCCGCCGCTTGGATTTGAAGTTATTGAACCTGTGGGCGGGGATGCACAGGGTGTATTTCCCACCACCGTGGTGTTCGGTAAGATGTTTACGCCAGCACAGGGATTGGGATCGGTGAGGGTGAAGTTGGCAGCGCCGGTACAATTATTCGCATCCCTTGCGGTAATGGTATAAGTGCCTGCGGCCAGGTTCGTAAATGTTCCGGAGGGCTGAAAAGCCCCTGCGCCAATACGGAAATTGTAAGGCCCGGTGCCTCCTGAGGCACTGGCTGCTATACTGCCATTGGTCGCCCCCGGCGCCGATGGATTGGTAGTGGTAGCCGTTACCGTAATGCTAACGCCGGTGCAGGGATCGGTAAGGGTAAAGTTGGAAGATCCTGTACAGCCATTCACATCTTTTGCTACGATCGTATAGCTTCCGGCTGCAAGATTATTAAATGTGCCCGAAGCCTGGAAGTTAATTCCATCCCGGCTGAAGGTATAAGGCCCGGTGCCACCGGATGCTGTGGCGTTGATGCTGCCATTGGTACCGCCCCCGGTGCTGGGGTTGGTCGAAGTTCCACCGACGGTAATGGTAACCCCTGCGCAGGGATTAGCTGCCGTAAGTGTGAAAGTGGATACACCAGTACAGCCGTTGCTGTTCCTGGCAGTGACGATGTAAGAACCGGCAGCCAGCCCGGTGAAAGAACCCGATGCCTGAAATGGACCACTATTCAGGCTGAAAGTAAACCCGGAACCCCCTGTAGCCGATGCAGTAATACTTCCATTACTTGCTCCCGGGGCACTGGGATTGGTGGTAGTGGCTGTGACAGTAACGGTGACTCCGGAACAAGGATTGGGAGGCGGTGGTGTGCTTCCCCCGCTCTTACCGCAGGAGCCGGCCATGAGAACTGCCGAAGCGAAAAGGAGAGTGATGTAAAAAAGAGAAGTAAATTTTTTCATACAACAGTTTTTGTTATTATCGGGTTACAGCTTCATATGGTTGCCCCATTGCCGGGGCAAACGGGGAACAATTATTTTTTTTCAAGCCGCTGAAAAGGTTTTACAGAAAGGGAGAACAACACACCAGCACTGTTGAGTTTCACTCTGCCATAACCAACCCCCTTCAATGGTAGTTTGAAATAAGGTTCGGCAGTGATGGAAACCCTCTCTCCGATATTGCGCTGGTAACCTGCTCCCAGGTTCAGCACTGAGAAAAAGTGTTTGTTTTCATTATAATAGCTGTACTCCCGGTGTAAAGTGGGTCCGGTGGGATAGTATTTATAAAAATAATCGTAGGTCTCTCTCTTCATCAGGTAGGTGGACAACCCTGCAGTCGCAAAAAAACTTTGCCTGGCACTTTTCCTGAAATGATAACTGAGGTTCAATGGTATCTCATACACCTTGCAATCCGCTTCAATCCGTTGCATGTTAGGATACCAGGTATAGAAATAAGCAGGTGCATTGTAGTTTTCAGGCGATGAAGTATAGATCTTCCGGGCAGAATAGAATCCGGTACGCAGGGTAAACTTCTCCTTATAGGTATAACCAACCCCCGCGCCTCCCAAAAACCTCATCCGGCCTAATCCGTCGTTACCGGTAAAACTTACATCAGGTCCGGCAGATACGGAGATGAAGACGGAGCTTTTCTTTTTCGCCGGGGTTTTGTCTTTTTTATTAGCCGGCTTGGCTGCATCATCTTTTTTGGCAACAGGCTTGTCAGCCGTAGCTTCAGCAGAGGTTGGTTTATCAGGATTGGTTTTAGCAGGAGCTGGCTTGTCAACCGTAGCTTTAGCGGAGGTTGGTTCATCCGCTTTTGTATCATCCTTTGGTTTTTTATCACCGGCAGCTGGTTGTGCAGCTACTTCAACTTTTTGTGTTTGAACGGTCACAATGTTACCATCCTGACTTCCATTGTCATTTTTAACGGCATCTGGTTTCACCAGACTTACCACAGGAGCAACAGAAGGATCGTTATTGACCATTTTGCCTTTGCCTGCAACATCAGCAGGACCAGCTGTATTGGCAGGTTTTGTTTTACCGGGTTCCTTTTTTGTTTTTTGTGTACTGCCGCCCGAAATGCTGATACTGATAACAGGACCGGGTATGGAGGGTGCAGGTTCAGTTATATCCCTGTTATCCCTGCTATCCTTATTTTGTCCGCCAGAAGTTAAAACAACCTCATCATTTTTTTGCTGCTCGCCTATGACCGGTTCGCCTGGTTCATGCTTGTTTTCTGCGACAGCCCCATTAGGGGGTTTACTATTTCCCGAAGGCTGTACAGCAATAATTGTTTCTGTGGCTTTCCCTTTCCCCGTCTTCCCCGATGGTTGGCCAAAGAAATACCAGGCACCACCACCCAGCAGCAGGAACAGCAGCAGGAAGAAAATGAGCCTCCGCCTGTCATCCTTTTCCAAAGGCAGGTACTTGTCCAGCAGCTTATTCATCCTCTTCCATGCATTTTCGTCATAGTTGGGGTGATGATGGTCGGCCG
>JANNUI010000488.1:0-1568 GCA_031395125.1 Chitinophagaceae bacterium
GCCGTTGCGACCGCCAAACGCACCGGCCGCAAGCTGGTCATCGGCTACATCCTCCGCCAGCATCCCTCATGGGTCAGGTTCATCGAGATTGCCCAGCAGCTCGGAACGCCACTGGTGTTCCGGATGAATCTCAACCAGCAGTCCAATGGCGAGACCTGGGCCTGGCACAAGCGGCTGATGGACAGTTTCCCGCCGATCGTCGATTGCGGCGTGCATTATGTCGATGTGATGTGCCAGATGACCAAAGCCAAACCGGTCAAGGTGCATGCGATCGGCGCGCGGCTCAGCACTGAGGTAAAGCAGCAGAATTACGGTATGCTGCAGGTGATCTTCGACGATGGCTCGGTCGGCTGGTATGAAGCGGGCTGGGGCCCGATGATGAGCGAGACGGCGTTTTTCGTGAAGGACGTGATCGGTCCCAAGGGCTCGGTTTCGATCGTCATGGCGGAGACGGCGGGCAATGTGAAGTCGGACGACATCAATGCCCACACCAAGACCAACCAGATTCTCTGGCACCATGCCGACATGTCGAAGCCCGACGAGCGGATCGACATGAGCGACGAGCCGAGCCACGACGACCTGTGCGAGCGTGAACAACGCTATCTGCTGAAGGCCATCGACGAAAATCTCGATCTGACCGAACATATGAACGATGGCGTCAAGAGCCTGAAGATCGTGCTGGCCGCCGACCGGTCCATTCACGAAGGCCAGGTCGTCAACCTCTAGCCCACCTCACAATCGGTAGATGCGGATCGCATTGTCGCGATAGAGTTTGCGCTTTTCGCTGTCGCTGGCGCCCGCCACTACCTCGTCGATGATCGCGACCCAGTCGGGATAGTTGTGGGTCAGTTCTGAGACTGTCCAGTCGCTGCCATACAGGATGCGGTCGAAACCGAAACAATCAATGGCATGCGCCAAGTAGGGATTGACCTGCTCCGCCGTCCACGAGGCGTGATCGGCTTCCGAGATGACGCCCGACAGCTTGCACACGACATTGGGAAACCGCGCCAGTTCCCGCAATTGGCTCCACCACGGCTCGCGCAGTCCGTTCTTGATGTCGGGCTTGCCGATGTGGTCGAGAACGAATGACACTTCGGGGCAACGCCTCACCAGTTCGAGCGCATAGGTCATGGCGAATTGCTTGACGCAGATATCGAAGGTCAGATCATGGCGAGGCAGCAGCCGGAGCGCCGCAAGGAAAGGCGGCTCGA
Organism: Chitinophagaceae bacterium; assembly: GCA_031395125.1. Lineage (GTDB taxonomy): Bacteria > Bacteroidota > Bacteroidia > Chitinophagales > Chitinophagaceae > JJ008. The sequence goes on from JANNUI010000488.1 coordinate 1,212, forward strand.
GGCAGAAGGCCGGATTGCGCTCGGTCTCGATCAGCCGCCGGATGCCGCGAAGGCCGCGGAATTTCTTGAGCGCCAGGATATCCTGCTCCACCGCCGGACCTTTCTCCAGCGGCAGATGCGCGACCATGCCGGCGAGCTTCGGATCGGCATCCGCTAGCTCCTGTACGAAACGCGCCTCTTCGAGATGCAGACCGGGATCGACCGCCACCTCGGCAAACACATATTTCTCGACCTCGACCTCGGCCCGCGCCCGGTGAAAGTCCGCAGGACCATAGTTGCGGTTGATCTTGGGCACGCCCCGCAACCAGGCGTAGCTCAGCCTTTTGATGTCGTAGAGATGGACGTGGGAATCGACGA
>JANNUI010000340.1:0-1976 GCA_031395125.1 Chitinophagaceae bacterium
CAAAATGTTTTTTGAATTGAACATTGAGCATTGAAAATTTTTTTACTAAGAAAACCAGCTTTTGGAATTTATTAATTTCTCCATTTCATTCGTTTTTATAGCATAGCTGAATCCCTTATGAATAGCAAATGCCCCCACCTGCCCTTTTTTATTTATTGCCAGGAAACCAACCTGTATATCCTTCGCCTTTGCTCCTTTTATTTTTACAATTCGTTCAATTATCTTTTTGCAAGCTACTTCGGGAGATAAACCCTGACGCATCAGTTCATCAACCGAATGAGAACCCGCAACACGAATCACATCTTCTCCTTGCCCCGTAGCAGTACAAGCACCGACTTCATTATCTACAAATAATCCAGCACCGATGATGGGCGAATCTCCCACCCTTCCACGCATTTTAAAACCAGCGCCACTGGTGGTGCAACTGCCACTCAGGTTTCCGCTGGCGTCCATGGCCACCATACCAATGGTATCATGATTCCATTCACCGCTGTCTAATTTGTTAGGCGCAAAAGGGCCATGGTCTTTCTTGTTCTCAATATTGATCGCCGGCGGTTTGTATTCAGTTCTCTTCAGCCAGTTATCATAATTTTTTTGGGCGTCAGATGAAAGCTTTTGTTCTTCCAGCGGGAAACCTTCTGCCACAGCAAACTGCTGCGCCCCGATACCTACCAGCATCACATGCGGTGTTTTTTCCATCACCCTTCTTGCCACGGAAATGGGATGCTTTATCCTTTCCAAAAAAGCCACGCTGCCGCAATTGGAAAATTCATCCATAATGCAGGCATCCAGTGTTACGAATCCGTCACGGTCGGGGTTAGCGCCAAGTCCCACACAGCAATTTTGTTCAGCTTCTGTTACCATCACCCCTTTTTCTACAGCATCCAGCGCCCTGCCCCCGTTACTCAATATTTCCCAGGCAGCTTTATTGGCCCTTAAGCCAGCATCCCAGGTGGAGATGACGACGGGTTTACCCTTAATAGCTCCGCTGCCTTCCATTGAGAGTGCTTTCTTACCTAACAGGCTTACGAAACCGGTAAAAGCGGATGCCTGTATGAACTTTCTCCTGTTGATCATGTTGCTTTTTTACGTTGATCCGAAATTAATCGTTTCCGGTTCAAATCCGGCCAAAAATGATTAACAAAACGGCAGGAAATAATATTTGATGTTTAAACATTGAATCATTACCTTTACATCTTATATCAAAATCATGAGAATAGAGATCATCTCCGGAAGCCCAAGGCTGAACAGCGTAACAAAACGTGTGGCCCTGCATTTAAAGAACTGGCTGGCACAAAACAGCAGTCATGAGGCAGACATTATTGATATGAGAGACTGGAATGTGCCGCTTGTCCAGTCGGTATGGGTATCGCCGGGCAAAGCGCCGGTTGAGTTCCAGCCTCTGGCACAACGAATATTTGATGCCGATGCATATATACTGGTGACCCCTGAATATAATGGCAGCTATTCCCCTGCCCTCAAAAACCTGCTCGACCATTTTCCAAAGCGGCACCATAAGCCTTTTGGGATCGTTACCGCATCTCCCGGGGCCATGGGTGGCATCAGGGCCTCCCAGCAATTGCTACTGCTGGTGCCTGCATTATTCGGGATCACTTCGCCCTATATGCTCATCACGCCGGCTGTGGACAAAAAATTCAGCCCGGATGGGGATCTGCTGGATGAGAGTTTTCAAAACACTGTTCATAATTTTGTAACTGAATTTTTGTGGCTGGCAGAGAGGACAGTAGAAGAACAAATTGTTGCTTGAAAATAAAAACCTCCTTCGTCCCGAATACTTTTGGGACTTCGGAGGGTAAAAGGAGTTTATATGAAACAAATACTTCACAAAGCTGCTACGAGAGGCCATGCAAAACATGACTGGCTGGATTCTTACCATACTTTCAGCTTTGCAGAATACTACGATCCTGAAAGGATCCATTTTGGCGCCCTGCGGGTGCTTAATGATGATACCGTTG
>JANNUI010000379.1:0-3951 GCA_031395125.1 Chitinophagaceae bacterium
GTAATACTTAAACCTGCTACCCGGCCCTGTAAACCATTCAGGAAATTCTCTCTTTGCGTTTCTTTTAGTTCGTTCCCGTCAACCTTTTGAACAGAATAACCCAATTCCCGGGGATTTCTTTTATGATCCATCGCCGTTACCACCACTTCACTCATCATATTATCAGCCGTTTTCAGGCTGATGCCAACCACTCCGTCGCCGGGTTTTAATTCTGAATTTTCATACCCCACATAAGAAACCTGGAGGGTCTCTCCGGGATTCATTTTGATGGAGAATTTTCCATTCGCATCTGTCTGTATGATGCGCCGGGTGCCCTTAACCCTGATCGTTACACCTGCCAGAGGTGTTTTATTGTCCTCTGAAATGATCGTGCCGGTTACCGTTCTTTCCTGCGCCTGCGCAGCAAGCGGCAGCAAGAACATCCCCAGAGCTAAACCAAAGAACAATCGGAGAATTTTTCTCATAGCTGTTTTTTTTAGATATATAATTAAATAAGCAGTTCCAACATTTTCCTTCCTTTACTTTAAACCCAGTTCTGTAAACAGGGTTTTCGTAAGCCCCTCTCTTTGGGAGAGGGCCTGCCTGCCATGCCTTCGCTTTGCTTCGGCAGGTAAACCGGTAGGCAGGGTTTGTCCAAAGGACTCTCCATGGGAGTCCTTTGGACCTTCGGACGGGTGAGGTCTCTGCAACTTAAGCCACCTCCACACCGGCATTAACGTAAGGTCGCATCACCGGGTTGTCCGGATCCAGTTCGGTGATCAGCATATCTATTTCATCCAGGCCGCAAACCCGTATCGGCTGCACAGTATTTACTTTTTCTGAAATACTCAGGCACACCACTTTTTTAGAAGACTCTATCATAGCCTTCTTTAGCTGCACCACTTCCCAATCATTATCGGTAATTCCATGCTCCAGGTCAATGGCATTAGTGCCAAGGAAACAGATATCGGCCTTCATCTCTTTTATTTTGGCAATGGCCTGGGAACCAACAGTTATTTTTGAGGTTTTTGAAATTTTATCTCCGATCATGATCACTTCAATCTTCGGGTGGTGCATATACGCCAGTATGGCCGGGATGCTGCCCGAAACAAAAGTGGCTTTCAACTGGTGTGGCAGCATGCGTGCCATTTCAATAATGGTGGTGCCGCCACTGGTAAGCACAAACATACCGTTGCTGATCAGGTTGATTGCTTTTTGGCCAATACTCTTCTTTTGCGATTGCGAATAAACTCCATTGGTGGGGAAATACACATGGTTGAAGGAAGGTGAAAGGGCGCCGCCATGTACTTTGATGATCTTCCCCTCGTCGGCAAGCTCCTGCAGATCCCTGCGGATCGTGTCTTCGGACACACTGATCTCTGTACAAAGTGAGGAGGACAGCACTTTGTTATGCAAATTCACCTGGTGAAGGATATAAGCCTGGCGCTCCTTCTTAAGCATTCATTAGTTTTGAGTCACTAAAATAGAGTAAATTCCTGCACAAAAACGCATAAACCCGAAAAAATTTGCAGACGGGTAGGCCACGAGATGTGGATAACTGGTGATTGATGCCAGGTTTGAGGTTAAGCCACTAATTGCACAAATTATTGGAATTTATTCTGGGCCACGAAATCACACGAATTAACACGAAAAATATTCATATTTCATAGAACCCTTTCGTGTCCTTTCGTGTGATTTCGTGGCCAAAAGAATAAAAAAAGCCCCGCTTCATTTAGGAAGCGGGGCCTGTTGTCCGTGTCCATAGAGAAATTATTTGCCGAAAGTGAACCTTGCCGTGAAACCGATAGCAGCCGGTTCAAAATTGATATCGCTTACAATGTTCAATTCGGGTTTCCAATCCAATGATATATTTAAAGGAATGTTGCTGAATTTATAATCGAGGCCTATCACACCCTGCGCACCGAAGTTGGGATCGGTCGTTTCTTTGAGTGTGGTGGTGTTCAGCGTTTTCACAAAACTGATATAACCACCGGCCCCGTAATAATAGCTGAGACCTGCCGCTGCAAGCGGTTTATGAAATTCCAGCAAAGCGCCCAAAGCAAGAGGGTCGCCAAAAGTAAATAGTGCCTCAATGGCTGTTTTATCGGTGATGAATTGTTTGAATGAAACGGAATTGTTCTGCATGGCATTGGAACTGCTGAGCCGCACACCCAAGGCTGTTTTGTAATCCTGGGCGTTGGCATTATTCCATAGTCCGGCACCTGCGGCCAGGAGTACAACAACAAATATTTTCTTCATGGTGATTTGATTTTGTTGTACTCTAAACGAAAAATAGTGCCAGCTATATCTAAAGGAAATGCAAAAAAAGCGAGTGGGGTTTGGCGAGTGGCGTGTGGGACACAGTTCAAAATGTTAATTCCAGTTCCAGGGAGATCTTATTAAAAGTAATTTTTCCGAATCCCACTAGCCACTAGCCACTAGCCACTCCCCATTCCCTAGAATAGATCATACTTCGTTTTGGGTCTTCGGTCGTCCAGCCACCTGAAGCCGGGCAGCCTCATTTCAGCAGGGTTTTTTTGTTTGATGGGCCAGATGGTGCCTGTTACGGACCTGCGAAACACCACTTTTTGCAGTTCTTTATCTTTAAAATAGACGTCGATTACCTCCGACCTGGATTCATTGATGCCGGTATAGGCGCTGTCATCATCCTGTATATAATAAATGCAGGCCGCATCACCTGCAGAACGGACAGAATCAATATTCCCCGCTGTAAAGAATCCGTCCATGCGGTTTGCCTTTATCTGGTTGTACACTTCAGGTTCCATCCTGTTGACCAAAAAACTGTTTTCAAATGCCTTCACCCGGTCAGCTTTTTTGTTTTTGGTGAATAATAATAAGGTATCGCCGCTTATCTGGTTTTCTTTCGACCACACCACCGGATCCTGGTAAAGACGGAACACTGAATCTTTGAAAGAATAAAACAAACTGTCGCTTACAGCCTGTAAGGAATCGGAGAAAATACGGACATGGCGATAAGCCTCCAGGTAACGGTTTGTGCTGTCCTTTGTATTCACACTGACCACCCTGGTTCCTTTCACCGTATCTTTTACAATAGAATCTTTTGCGCCATGCAGATCAGTGAGGCGGGCTGAGAATAAGGTGTCAGCAGTTATGTATATGGAATCATCATCCTGTTTAATGATCATTAATGGCTTATTGGTGGCCAGTGTTCTTTCATTTTTCCGGTCCTGCAATATCAGACCTGCAATTAAGATAGTTCCCTGCACGGAGTCGGTAACAACCGCATTGCCTATTAGCTGAACAATACCGAGGCTGTCATCCGAAATAATGCGGTTGGCTGTATATCTGCGGGGCCCGTCAATGACAATGGGCCGCTGGCCAAACTCTGCCTTGCCGGTGGCAAGATTATAATATCCTTCTTTGGTTTCAATAATACGGCCGCTGCTGTCCTTAATGATTGTGCGGGCGATGAACCGGGTCATCTGCGTCTGTGTGTTGTACAGCAGTGAATCGGTGCGGATGGTATAGGCCGGGTCAATGAGCAACACATTGTTCTTGAAATACACATCATGCAGGTCGGCATAATAAAACCCTTCCTGGCTGGTGAGCACTGTTTTCTTATTGATCACTTTACCGCCATGCAGGTAAGTGCCGATGCTGGTGGTCATGTCGTACTCCAGATCAGGAGTGGTCAGGGTGCCCTTTCCATCGGTTAGCCGTACTCCTCCGTCCAGGAAAGCAATGCGTTTATCCATCAGGTACCGCAGGTGGCTGGAATACACATGGGCCGTATCCGCATCATTGATATGCACATTGCCCCATGCCTCAAATGTATTGTTGTTGTTATTGATAACACAACTGTCGCAGTAAAAAAATGCCGTACCCTGTTTCAGCTTTACACTCCCTGCCAGTATGGTCAGTTGGGTGGAGTCGTTCACTTTCCGGAACTCCAACTTTCTCACACCCGGGAGGATCTCCACATTCACCAGG
>JANNUI010000437.1:0-17371 GCA_031395125.1 Chitinophagaceae bacterium
CATGGAAGCCTTTAACCTTATCCGCCTGAACAAAGCCAGCATTATATTAACCGGTGGAAGTGAAGCGGTTATAAGCGAAGCGGGGGTAGGCGGGTTCAATGCAATGAAGGCGATGAGTGAACGTAACAGTGATCCCAAAACAGCCAGCCGCCCTTACGATAAAGACAGGGATGGTTTTGTAATGGGCGAAGCTTCGGGTATGGTGATACTGGAAGAACTGGAACATGCAAAAGCCAGGGGAGCCAGGATCTATTGCGAAATAGCAGGCAGTGGCGCTACTGCCGATGCACATCATATCACCGCACCTCATCCGGAAGGACTGGGCGCCACCAATGTAATGCTCGTTGCGCTGGACGATGCTGGTATGAAAGCAGAGGATATTGACTATATCAATACCCACGGCACTTCCACACCTATTGGAGACGGGGCTGAGGTAAAGGCCATAACCCGTGTTTTTGGAGAGCATGCCTATAACCTGAACATCAGCGCCACTAAATCCATGACAGGCCACTGCCTGGGGGCCGCAGGAGTAATTGAGGCCATTGCAAGCATTAAGGCAGTGATGCATGATCTGGTGCCGCCCACTATCAATCATTTTACGGATGATCCTGAACTGGACCCTAAATTAGATTTCACTTTCAATAAGGCCCGTCAGCGGACGGTGAGGGCCGCTCTCAGCAACACATTCGGCTTTGGCGGACACAATGCCTGTGTGATTGTGAAAAAGTTCAATGGTTAACTAATTAACATTTCCCCCAAATTTTTCGTAGTTTAATGGCCGTGGATTTCTTTAGATTTTTTTCCGGTAAACACACAGGTTCCTCTTTTAAAAAAGAGCTAAAAAACATACTTGGCTACAAAGCGGGCAATATTTCCCTCTACAAAACTGCCCTCACCCACCGATCCGTAAGAGAAGGCGCCGACGAAAACAATGAAAGACTGGAATATCTCGGCGATGCCGTACTCAGCGCTTTGATCGCAGATTATCTTTTCAAACGCTATCCGTACCGGGAAGAGGGTTTCCTTACGGAAATGCGGAGTAAGATGGTGAACCGCCAGCAACTGAATGATATTGCCATCCGCATGGGTTTGAAAAAAGTCACTTTGTTCAACAAAATGGACGGCTCTCTGAAAGTGAGCCAGATATTTGGCAACACCCTGGAAGCGCTGGTAGGCGCCATTTATCTTGACCAGGGCTATAAAAAAACGGCCAAATGGGTGATGGAGTGCATCATCATGCCCCACATGTTTATGGATGATCTGGAGAACCTGGAAATAAACCATAAGAACAGGCTCTATGGCTGGGCCAATAAGAACGGCCGGGTGCTTGAGTTTGAGACCCTGAATGAAAAACTGGAAAATGGCCGCCGTCTTTTTACTGTGGCCGCTGTGCTTGACGGGCAACAGATCGCGGAGGGTAAGGCTTTCAATAAGAAAGATGCTTCACAAATAGCGGCGCAGGTGGCGGTAGAAAAGATGGGGATCATCAATTCCGATTCACCAGGAGACGAATCGGCGGGATAGTAATGCCGCTTATTTTTTTTCCTCTGAAGAAGTCTCCAAGGGAGTCCTTTGTAACTTTACGGACATGCAAAGTTCTATCAATACCCCGCTGGTATGTTTGGGGTGCAGGAAACAAACGAGTTTGTCATCAGCGCCTTCTTTGGGTTTTTCATTCAGCAATACAAATCCTTCCTGCTGCAGCCGCTTCATTTCTGCTTCGATATCTTCCACATCAAAGGCGATATGATGAACACCTTCTCCCTTTTTGCTGATAAAACGGGCAATCACCCCGTCCGGGTCAGTGCTTTCGAGTAGTTCCACTTTATTGCTACCGGTTTTAAAAAAGGCGGTATTCACCTTTTCTGATTCAACGGTTTCTGTTTTATAACAGGGGCTGTTCAGCAGTTTTTCGAACAGGGGGATGGATTCAGCGAGGCTTTTAACGGCGATACCGATATGTTCAATCTTTCGCATTCCAGGGGAGTTAAAATGGCTTTCCGAAACCGGGAAAATCAAGCAGTTACCCGAAATTACCCCTTTCATTCAGAACATTTTGGGCTAATTTTGTGTTTAAGAAACAAAAACAGAGAGCCGGTATTGTATGCTGAAATTTCCCATTTATTTAGACCATAATGCGACCACACCCTGCGACCCGCGGGTGGTGGAAGCGATGATACCTTTTTTCACCAACAGCTTTGGTAATGCGGCCAGCCGTAACCATCCTTTTGGATGGCAGGCAGAAGAGGCGGTGGATTATGCCCGTGAGCAGGTGGCCCAATTAATTGGCGCCGACCCCAAGGAAATTATTTTTACGTCAGGAGCCACGGAAGCAGATAACCTGGCCATCAAGGGAGTGTTTGAAATGTATGCCAGTAAGGGCAACCATATTATTACCTGCAACATTGAGCATAAAGCAGTGCTGGATACCTGTAAGCACATTGAAAAAGAAGGCGGCGAAGTGACTTACCTGAAAGTAAAAGACAACGGGTTGGTTGACCTGGCCGAACTGGAAGCAGCCATCAAACCAACAACGATCCTCATTGCACTGATGTACGGCAATAACGAGATTGGTACGGTGATGCCGATGAAAAAGATCAGCGCTATCGCAAAAAAGCATGGCGTGCTGGTGTTCAGCGACGCCACTCAGGCCGTAGGTAAGATACCGGTGGATGTGAACAGGGATGGAATAGACCTGATGGCTTTCACCGCACATAAGATGTACGGCCCGAAAGGTGTCGGGGCTTTATATGTACGCCGGAAAAACCCCAGGGTGAAAGTAACGGCGCAGATGGATGGAGGCGGACATGAAAGAGGAATGAGAAGTGGTACCCTGAATGTTCCGGGAATCGTAGGATTTGGCAAGGCGTGCGAGATTTTCAGGAATGAAATGGCAGAAGAAGGCAAACGCCTCAGTGCCATGAGAGACAGATTGGAAAATGCCTTATTGAAAGTAGAAGAAGCTTACCTGAACGGAGATAAAGAACAGCGGTTGCCGCATGTCAGTAATATCTCGTTCAAGTATGTTGAAGGCGAAGGGCTGATGATGGGCTTTAATAAAAGCATTGCTGTGTCATCCGGTTCAGCCTGTACGTCAGCATCGCTTGAACCTTCGTATGTATTAAAAGCATTGGGCCTGGGTGATGACCTGGCACACAGTTCGCTCCGCTTCGGACTGGGAAGATTTACTACTGATGAGCAAATTGATTATACGATTGAGCAGGTAACGAATACAGTGATTAAACTGAGGGAGATGAGCCCTCTTTGGGAAATGTACAAGGAAGGCATTGATATGAATAGCATTGAATGGGCGCATCATTAGTAATTATAAATTTTAGATGTTAGATTTTGAATTTAACATCTAAAATCTAACATTTAAAATTAAAGTCATGGCATACTCAGAAAAAGTACTCGGACATTATACCAACCCCCAGAATGTTGGTACATTGGATAAGAGCAAATCAAATGTGGGTACCGGCCTTGTCGGAGCACCGGAATGCGGCGACGTAATGCGCCTGCAGATTGAGGTTGATGAAACCACCGGGCTGATCAAAGATGCCAAGTTCAAAACCTTTGGCTGCGGTTCAGCCATCGCTTCTTCTTCATTGGCTACAGAGTGGTTAAAAGGAAGATCCATTGGCGATGCCATGAAGATTGACAATATGGAAATAGTGGAAGAACTGCACCTTCCCCCGGTAAAAATACACTGCTCTGTGCTCGCCGAAGACGCTATCAAAGCAGCGGTTAATGATTACCGCAAGAAGAACGGCATGCCGGAACTGAAGCTTGAAGAGAGTGTTGTTCATTAAAAGCCTCCTAAATCCCCCGCATGGGGGACTTTTCAAAACCCTAAAGCACAAGATTTAGAAATGAGTAGTATAAACTCTGTACTATCGGATACTAAGAACCCCCCATCGGGGGGCAGGGGGGCTTCCCCTTCGGGGGGTGGGGGGGCAAGCATATACATTTCGGACAAAGCAAAGGCCAAAGTGGATCAACTGATGACAGATGCGGGCATTGCCGTCGATCCTTCCTATTTTTTACGGGTGGGTGTGGTAGGCGGAGGTTGTTCCGGCCTCAGCTACAAACTTGATTTTGATAACGAACAAAGACCAATGGACCAGGTTTTTGAAGATAACGGGGTGAAAGTGGTGACAGATCTGAAAAGCTTCTTGTACCTCGTCAACACCACACTTGACTTTTCTGACGGACTGAATGGCAAAGGTTTTTATTTCAGCAACCCCAATGCCAGCCGTACCTGCGGATGTGGTGAGAGTTTCGCCGTATAAGAATAAGAATAAGAAATAAGAAATCAGGAATGAGGAAGTTAAATCACTTTCTCATTTTTCATTTTACTGTTCCTAATTCCTTATTTTGCATTAATGTGGTCCGTTTGTAAAAAAGAACTCCGCCAGTTTTTCAGCAGCCTTACCGGATATATCGCTATCATCGTTTTCCTGCTGGTAAATGGCCTGCTGCTGTTCTTCTTCCGGGATAATATTTTTGATTTTGGTTATGCTACCCTGGACCGCTTTTTTCAGCTGGCCCCCTGGATCCTGCTATTACTGATTCCCGCCATTACCATGCGCAGCTTTGCTGAAGAATTTAAGACCGGCACATTTGAGATATTGCAAACCCGGCCGCTCAGCCGCTGGCAGATCGTTTGGGGTAAATATCTCGGCAGCCTGCTGGTTGTATTTATTGCACTGCTGCCCACTATTATTTACATTATATCTATTCAACGCCTTTCTTCCGGTGAAGGGATTGATATGGGGGCGACCATCGGCGCTTATACAGGTTTGTTTTTCCTTACAGCCGTATTCACAGCTATTTGTATTTGCTGCAGCAGTTATACCAATAATTCAGTGGTGGCCTTTATCACGGGGTTGCTTGGTTGCGTATTGCTGTATTACGGTTTCAATGCTATCAGTAAACTACCGGCTTTAAGCAATGGGGCTGACTATTACATGGAGATGGCAGGGATTGATTTCCATTATCGCAGCATCAGCCGGGGGTTGATCGATGCAAGGGATGTGGTTTATTTCCTGACACTGGTGTTTTTATTCCTGACCATCACAAACCGGAACTTATTAAAACGGTAAAATGAAGGGCCTTATCAATAAAATATTTGCTTCAAAATTCTGGTGGGTTTTACTGCTGGCAACTGTACTGGCGGTTAATTATATGGCCTCCTTCCTGCAGGTGAGGATTGACCTGACCAGGGAAAAAAGATACACCCTGAGCAAGGCTACCAACGATCTGCTGAAGAACCTGGATGATGATGTGCGGGTGGATGTTTTTCTGAAGGGAGAGTTTCCATCGGGTTTCAGGAAACTGGCCAACAGCACGGAAGAATTCCTGCGGTTATTAAAAGACAGGAGTCATTCAAAGATCCGTTACCGGTTTATTTCTCCGCTCGATGAGATACCGGGGACTAACGCAACTTATGCAGACTCATTGGTAAAAATGGGTGCCGTGCCCATCAACCTGACGGTGCAAAAGAAAGAAGGGGAAAGCACTAATATCATCTTCCCGGTAGCGGTGGTTAATTACAAGGGCAGGCAATCCCTGGTAAACCTCTATCCCGGAACCAGCAGAGAGATATCACAAAATGAGATCAACAGCGCCGAAGCGCTGATGGAGTACCAGTTTGTAAAAACACTGGATAAAATAACGGCAGAGAAAATACCGGCCATTGTGTATGCTACAGGCAATGGCGAACCTACCGATTACCGGGTAATAGATCTTGAGCAAACATTGACCAGGGAGTACCGCTTCGGGCCATTTGATATTTCTTCAAAACCTATTCCGGCCGAAGCGGATGTACTGATGATCGTAAAACCCACCCAACAGTTTACAGAGGACGAAAAGCTAAAGATCGATCAGTTTATCATGCGGGGCGGCAAACTGCTTTGTTTTATTGATAACCTGTATGCCGAAAGGGACAGTCTTGCACTTAAACCTGAAACCATTGCTTATGACAGGAACCTGAACCTGACAGACCTTTTCTTTAAATACGGGCTGCGGATCAACACTGACCTGGTGATGGACCTGCAATGCGATGCCATACCCATCGTGGTGGGAGGTACCAATGATAACCCCCAGATCGAGTTCCTTCCGTGGAATTATTATCCCATTCTTTCTTCAGGAAGTAAAATTGCCAGGAGCCCCGGGTACGTCGTTGCCCAGTTTGCCAACTCAATTGACACGATACAGGTGGTTGGGGTAAGGAAAGAAGCATTGCTTGTTACATCACCCAATTCAAGGATCATCAGCACACCGGCGCTGATAAGCCTGAATGAAAATAAGGATGCACCGGAGGACGAAAAGTTCAAACGCAATGCCATACCGGTGGCCATGCTACTGGAAGGCAGGTTTGGTTCCCTGTACCGCAACAGGATCAGCAAAGCCCAGCTTGACAGCCTGAATGCAGGGGGCAGTGGTTTTAAAGACGCATCGGTGGATAATAAAATGATTGTTGTGGCAGACGGGGATATTGTATTGAATGATATCATTCTTTCCGGGGGAGCGGGCTCATCGCCCGAACCCATCCAGATGGGCTGGAACAAGTATTCTTACACAGAGTACCTGAAACAATCAGAACTGGGCAAATGGTTTGTACCTGCTTCCAACCGGGAGTTCCTGCTCAATTGCATCGAATACCTTCTTAGTAACCCGGCCATCAGCGAAACAAGGAACAAGGATATTGTGTTGCGCCTGCTTGACAGCAAAAAAGTGAAAGCACAAAAAACAACCTGGCAGTTTTTCAACATCGCATTGCCGGTGCTGCTCGTTATCCTTTTTGGATGGATATATCAGCAGGTGAGAAAGAGAAAGTACGCAGCATAATATGTACGTTCCTGTTGCATATTGTCTGTTGCCAATTGCCTATTGCCACTACCCTTTATCTTTGCAGCTTATTCATTTTTTATGACAAGAGACCAGATCACTTACATTGTTTTCGGTACTATCCTGGTTGTATCACTGGTGGTTGATCTGGGGTTGCTCAGCAAAAAGAACCAAAAGGTTACGATCCGGCAGGCCCTGTACCAGACATTTTTCTGGGTAGGCCTGGCGCTGAGCTTTTTTGTTTTCATGTGGGTCGAGAACGGCCAGAAACCGGCGCTGGAATATATAAGCGCCTACCTGATGGAGTGGAGCCTGAGCATTGATAATATTTTTGTCTTCATACTCATCTTTTCCGCTTTCTCCGTAAAAGAAAAACATTACGGGAGGGTATTGCTGATCGGTATCATGATGGCCATCATCTTCCGGGTGATATTCATCACGGTAGGTGTGGTGCTGGTGGAAAAATTTCACTGGATACTCTATGTATTCGGGGTATTTCTTGTTTACACAGGGTACAAAATGTTTACAGCAAGTGATAACGAGGAGTTCAACCCGCAGGAAAGTAAGATCTACCGTTTCCTTAAAAAATTTCTGCCGCTGGTACCGCATGATGGAAACGGCAAATACCGGATTGTAGAGAATGGGAAACCAGCCTACACTACATTATTTGTGGTGGTTATTATGCTGGCTGCCATTGACCTGGTTTTTGCACTTGACTCTATTCCTGCGGTAATGGGGATTGTGGATACCAAAACTCCGGGCTATGAACCGATGGCCCGGTTAGTGATCTACACTTCCAACATATTTGCTGTGCTGGGTTTACGGTCATTGTTCTTTTTGCTCCGCGGTGCTGTAAGTAAATTTGACTACCTGCAGCAGGGCATCGCCGTTGTGCTGGTGTTTATCGGGCTGAAGATGCTGGCCGCTCACTGGATCGATCAGTGGATCGATAAGCAAACACAGGTGTTCATTTCACTCGGTGTTATCCTGGTCTGCATCTCAGGTTCCATATTTTATTCCATCTTTATACAGAAGAAAGGAGAACCCGAGGATGTAAAGGACGAAAGTATCTGATTTTATTATTGAATTGAAATACTCCCTTGGACATATTGCCCGGATAATTGATGCGGATAACGCTGATGAATTGGCCCGCCTTGGCTTCTTGCCCGATACAGCTTTAGCGAAGTTGGGTAGCGAAGACGGGTCAGATCACATCGTTGAACACCTGTTATTAGACAGCCGCAAAGTATATTCTCCTGCCGGCTCCTTGTTTGTTGCACTAAAAGGCCCCAGGAGAGACGGTCACCAGTTTATACCGGAACTATACAGAAAGGGGGTGAGGAATTTTGTGATAAGCGAACCGGTGGAACAGGAATCTTACCCCGAAGCAGTTTTTCTGCAGGTGTACGATACGCTGGCAGCATTACAATCACTGGTGGCCCATCACCGCCAGCAATTTTCCATACCGGTGATAGGTATTACCGGCAGCAATGGGAAAACAATTGTAAAAGAATGGCTGTACCAGTTGCTCAGCGATGACTACCATATCATCCGCAGCCCCAAAAGCTATAACTCACAGATCGGTGTGCCGCTGAGTGTGTGGCCCATGAATGAACAGCATGAGCTGGGAATTTTTGAGGCCGGTATTTCAGAACAGGGAGAAATGCTGAGACTCGAAAAGATGATCCGCCCGACGATCGGCGTACTCACCAATATCGGCGAAGCCCACAGTGATGGATTTATTGATGCGGAACATAAGTTCAGGGAGAAGGTAATACTTTTCCGGAACTGCGAAACAGTTGTCGGAAGACAGGCCGATTTTGAAGGGCAGGGAGACGTGGTGGAGATGCTGGGCGACAAGATCAGGCTGCGGACATGGGGCGAAGGTGAAGAGAATGATTTTAGTGTAAAAAATATTGACAGGAAAACAAGCGAAACAGGTATCAGCATTTTGTACAATGCGGCAGTGAATAAATTTTCGATCCCATTTACCGACGATGCGGCAGTGGAGAACGCCATAACCTGTTATTGTGTATTACTTCAACTGGGAATTTCACCGGATAGCATTGCGCAGCGGATGACAAGACTGCATCCTGTTAACATGCGGCTGGAACTAAAGAAAGGGATCAATCAGTGTGCTGTTATCAACGACAGCTACAGCGCTGATATCAGTTCGCTGGAAATAGCCCTGAATTTCCTGGATCAGCAAAGTCCCGGTAAGAATAAAACGGTAATACTCTCTGATTTTCTGCATAGTTCTTTACCGGCTGATGAGCTGTACGGCCAGATAGCCGAAAAACTCCGCAGGCATGAAGTGAACAGGATAATTGGTATTGGTGAAAACATCTCTGCTTATCTTATGCTGCACCTGCCGCATCCTGACGGGTACAATGCAGCATTCTACTCATCTACCTCCCAGTTCATAGATGAGTTTCGTTCCTCCCAATTCAAGGAAGAAGCCATCCTTGTAAAAGGGGCCAGGTTGTTCGGGTTTGAAAGAATTGTCCAGTTGCTGGAGCAGCAGGTGCACCAGACGGTGCTGGAGATCAATCTTTCTTCCATTGCTCATAACCTGAAGGAGTATCAAAAGATACTTAAGCCATCTACCAAAGTGATGGCAATGGTAAAGGCCTTTGCCTACGGAAGTGGCGGTGCCGAGATCGCCGGCATTCTTCAGTATCACAAAGTGGATTATCTCGGTGTGGCTTATGCCGATGAAGGGGTTGAGTTGAGAAAGGCCGGTATCCGGCTTCCGGTAATGGTGATGAACCCGGATGAAAATGCTTTTGAAAAAATAACGGAGCACAGCCTGGAACCCGAGTTGTATTCTTTCGGTTTGCTGGATTCTTTTGATTCATTTCTGCAGCAGGAAGGACTGAAGCAATACCCGGTACATATTGAGATAGAAACGGGGATGAACCGGCTGGGATTTCCTGTTAATGAGATGAACAAATTAGCTGAAGTGTTGCGATCCACCTCCTCGTATAAAGTAATGTCTGTATTTTCCCATCTTGCTGCCAGCGAGGAAGCAGCCAATGATGCATTTACACTTCAGCAATATGCACTTTTTACAAAGGCAGCGGATGATTTACAGAAACAGACAGGTTATAATTTCATCCGGCATATTGCGAACTCTGCCGCTGCCATCCGTCACCCGCAACTTCAATTGGATATGGTGCGGCTGGGAATCGGTCTGTATGGAGTTGACAGTGCCTCATCGGATAAGCTGGATCTGCAGACTGTGGCAACACTCAAATCAACAGTTGCACAATTAAAACAGATCAAAGCAGGTGAATCTGTGAGCTATAACAGGAAAGGGCTGGCATCAAAAGATTCTTTGATTGCAACTATACGGCTTGGTTATGCGGATGGTTATCCCCGCAGACTGGGAAACGGGGCAGGCAGGGTCTGGATACGGGGAACAACAGTGCCGCTGATCGGCACCGTTTGTATGGATATGTTTATGGCGGATGTAACAGATGTGCCCGGAGTACATGAAGGAGATGAAGTGATCATTTTCGGC
This sequence comes from Chitinophagaceae bacterium, assembly GCA_031395125.1. Taxonomy (GTDB): domain Bacteria; phylum Bacteroidota; class Bacteroidia; order Chitinophagales; family Chitinophagaceae; genus JJ008. Next base: position 10,373 of record JANNUI010000437.1, read on the forward strand.
AACCAGTTGCCGGTTCAGACTGTAGCACAATGGGCGGGGACCATTCCTTACGAAATCATGACAGGGATTTCTCAACGGGTGAGGAGGGTGTATTACCAGGAATGATAATTAACAACCAGCTTAAAAACAGCGAGGGTCAAAACTGTATATTTGCTACTCAATATGAAGACCTTAAAACTCAGGCATGTTGTTCTGATCATTTCTACGATCATCATCGTTGACCAGGCGCTGAAGATCTGGATCAAGTCCACTCATCCCACCGGCGAAGTGCTGCGGGTATTCGGCATGGACTGGTTCAGGCTTCATTTTATTGAAAACCCCGGAATGGCCTGGGGCTGGAAATTCGGAAATGAAACAGGCAAGGTAATTCTTACCCTTTTCAGGTTGGGTGCGGTGATATTTGGCACCTGGTACCTGGGCCGTATTGTAAAACAACATTATAAAAGAGGATTTATTATTTGTGCTGCGCTGATCTATGCCGGCGCATTGGGCAACCTGATAGACAGTATGTTTTACGGGATGATATTTGACAAAGGGCTTCACTACGACCCGGTTCTTAAAGATTACATACAATATGCAGGGGTAGCGCAACTGTCATCCGGGGGCTATGCTTCTTTCCTGCATGGCAGCGTGGTGGATATGCTCTACTTTCCCATGTTCAAAGGACATTTCCCGGACTGGTTCCCATTTGTGGGTGGTGATCCGTTTGAATTCTTCAGCCCTATCTTCAATATTGCAGATGCTTCCATTTCCACCGGTGTCATCACCCTTTTACTCTTTCAGAAAAGATTTTTTAAGAAGAACAGCGCCCAGGCTGCATCTACTACTGTGGAAACCAATGCTGAAGTGAGTGACAAAATGCAGGTATTGTAGAGGCGACTGATTATTTCAGAATACCCCTGACTTTGTCAGCCCGGTGATGTTTTACGGGCTGTTCTGTTTCACCACTTTTTTCTGTACCACTGCTCCACCCGACTGCACCCGCAGGAAATAGAGGTTACCCGGAAGCCTTTCCGTATCGGCAAGAATAATCCGGTTGACGCCATCGGCGACATCAAAATATTTTTTCATTACGGTTCTTCCGGAGGCATCCATCAGTTCAGCTTCTGCTTTGCCAGCCTGAGCAGCACTGATCTCAAAGGAAAGTTCATGGCTGAACGGGTTAATGACGGATACAAATGAAAGCGGGTCTGTTGCAGGAGAAAGCCGGATGATCCGGGAATAAACTGACCGGTTATTGCTGTTCCGCATAATGATCCTGTAATAGGTTTTTCCTGTTGGAGAAACGGGGTCAACAAACAAATAATTATTTTCTTCCCTGCTATAATCCTGGTAGCTGTTCAGGGTTGCAATGATTGAATAGCTGACACCATCGGTGCTTCTAAGTATATCAAACAGTAAAGCTTCATTTTCCCGGGTAGTGGTCCATCTTAGCTCGGCCCGCTGACCCTGCAGCCGCCCCGAAAAGGCGATCAGCTCTGCCAGCAGGGGGATGCCGCATTCAATGACTCTGATAGTAACAATGCTGCCCTGGTCGGTAAAGCTGCAGGATGGATTGGACAGGTTGGCCAGGGTGGTGGAAGTTACCAGCCTGTACCGGTCACCGTTATTGATCATTTGTGTTTCGCCTGGCGGAACTACGTAAGTACTTACATATTCCCATGCTGAACCATTCCAGTAAGGTGATACGGGTCCGATTGCGCCTGTCACATCATTCCAGGAAGCGCCACCGTCCGTACTTCGCTGCCATTTGCAATAAACGTAGGTATTGAAATAGGACCTGACCGTATCCGTCATGGTCAGGATATTGCTATCGCAAACAACCGGGTTTAAGTTGGGGGTATAGATCATGGAAGGGGAACAGGTGGAAACAGATATATCATCCAGCGCCCAGTCGTTGCCGCCTCCGCCGGGTGCATTATTAAAATATTTTAATGCAAAACTCGTTTGTGCCGGACCTGTAAGAAAAGTAAAGCCTTTCTTCACCCATTGACCTGTGTAAAGGAGATTTCCGGTTGTGTAATAATCAATACCATCAACTTCAAATGTGATGTTAGGGTATACCCCTGATGAATCGCCGGCGGCTGTAGGAATATAAAAAGGCGGCCCCGTACTGTTTGAGGCTCCCTTACCATTGGAATCGCAGCCACATTTGGAGCAGATATTCCTCATCCAGCAGGAAATCTCATAATAGGTATTAGGACAAAGACCTGTTATCGTTTGCTGAAAAGAAGAGTCGATACGATAGGCAGCGTTTATTACAAGCATATATCCGGCATTCGGGTTGGCAACGGTATCGGCAGCAGGGTTGCCGGCAGTTGGAGAAGCGGCTCCTGTATGGTCGCCAATAATGTCCCAGACCTGGAATACCCGGTGCGTAGGGACAGAGAGGTCTGGTTTTGCCCATGTATTCAGTGTAGTATAATTTGTTTGAGTGGAGGTGTTATTGGCAATACCGTAATTGTAATCCTGCGGGTTACCTGTGGTAAAGATCTGGTAAGTGTAACCAGCGGGTACATTGGCAGAAGCACCCCTGTTGCGGGGCTGACCCGATCCGAACGTTCCATTGAACTCTGTACCGAGAGCATTGGTGCCGATCGTGTTGGAGCAGATACCGTAATTAGCATAAACCCTCAGGGTGTTGGCGGGAAAAGTAAAAGTTTGTAAAGGGTTGATTCCACTTTTATAAGTGGCAGTGCCACCCCCCGTGCTTATATTACTCCCAGTTGCGGCTGTAACAATTACCCGGAAGGATCCGATCATGATACAGCTGCTGCCGTAGAAAGAAGGCTTATGTGTGTTGGCCACCCTTCCTCTCCGGAAGGCCGTGGCAGGCGCAGCGGCTGCATTATAGCCAAGATGAATGGTCACCGTGCTTCCGCTTAACCAACCGGGGTCATCGCCAGATGCATCAGTAAACTGTTTATAGATCTTTCCCTCATTGGTCAGCACCTGGATAGTGCCGGCGATATAAGTCGTTCCCACGGGTACTGTAGCGATGTAACGGCAACTGTCATAGGTCCCGGATCGTACCACAAAGGATGCCCGGATCTCCAGGATATCTCCTGTTTCCACGGTACCGCCGTTCAATCCTTTGGTAACGTTGATATAACTTTTTCCGAAATCTATGTTCTGGGCAAAAGATCCACTGGCACAAATGATCAGAAATGTGACCGGCAGCACAAAACGTAACAATGTAGAAAGACAGGGTAAAGGTTTTCTCATAGTACGGATTTACGGATTCACGGATTCAGACAGCTGATGGCCTGGTATAAAAATAGTTTAACAGCTATCCAATTACAATAGGATTATATACTTAAAAACCCCTGAGGAAATGGTAGGACTTAACGCAGAAAAACCACTATTGATTTCTCAGGAACGGATGTCTATTTTTATAGTTAATATCCCGCAATGAAAAACATGTACTCCATGGCAAGGTCTGCCGTTTTACTGCTTCTGTTTTTACCTGTTACGGGCAGTAAAATTTCTGCACAGGGAGAGCCTTTTACTTTTACACAACTGGTGCCTTCCTCCACTTTCAGTTTTCCTTACGAGATTACATACGGACCCAATGATTCGTTGTGGGTAACTGAACGAGTAGGTAAAAGAGTAGTGCTGGTAAGCCCCGTGAACGGAGGCAGAAGAACAGTGCTGAATCTCTCCACAACAGTTTACCAGTCTGCGGGGCAGGATGGCTTGATGGGACTTGTTCTGCATCCGAATTTCGGATTGGCAACCAGTGAGGATTTTGTTTATCTCGCATACACGTATGATAATGACCCGGGGGCCGGTGTGCAGCGCCGTACAAAGATCACCAGGTTCACATACACCATAGGAACCACCTGGGTGCTTAACCCGGCATCTGCCGTTGATATAATCGCCGGGTTAATGGGAAGCAATGATCATAACTCCGGACGTTTGAAAATAGGACCGGATAATAAACTCTATTATACGATCGGCGACCAGGGCAATAACCAGTTTGCAAATATGTGTAACCTGATCCGTTCACTTGATCTGCCCACGACAGCAGAAGTATCTGCCAATGATTATACAAAATACCAGGGCAAAATTTTACGGATGAACCTGGACGGCACCATCCCTGCCGACAATCCACTGATCGACCCGGATGGCGCCGGACCCCAGGCGGCAGCCAGGAGCCATATCTACAGCTATGGTCACCGGAATCCCCAGGGAATTATTTTTGCACCCGATGGAAAGCTGTATGCGGATGAACATGGCCCTAAAACGGATGATGAGATAAACGTGATAACAGCCGGTAAAAATTACGGGTGGCCGAGGGTAGCGGGTTTCAATGACAATTCTGCTTATGTATATGGTGAATGGGCCTCTTCTGCACCCACGCCCTGCAGTTCCCTTACTTACAGTGATTATACCATTCCGGGTTCGGTGCCGCAATACCTGGAAAACTCTTACAGTCATCCTGATTTTATGAACCCGATCAAAACATTATACACCGTAGCTACCGGGTACAATTTCCAGGACCCATCATGCATAGGTAATTATTTTATCTGCTGGCCTACTATAGCTCCTTCCAGTTTAGATATTTATTCAAAAGGACTGGGGGGTATTCCCGGCTGGGCCAACTCGCTGCTGGTGACCAGCCTCAAAAAAGGAAGTGTGTTCCGCTACAAACTCAGCGCAGACGGGCTCACAATCCCCGGCAGCGGGATAGAATACTGGAACACCACCAACCGGTTCAGAGATGTTGCCATTAATCCGGCTGGGACAGAGTTCTATGTCATCACAGATAATTCAGGGGCAACTTCAGGCCCCAGCGGAGGTTATACAACCACACTGGATAATCCTGGTACTATTATGAAATATACGTACACAGGTATTCTTCTGCCTGTAACCGACAACCGGGTGAAACCCCAGAAAGTAAAAGACCTGGTAAAGGTATATCCAAACCCTGCATCCGACTTCCTTACCATAAAGGGCAAAAAAGAATTCAGGAAACCGCTTCGGGTGCAGTTCTACAGTATTGCAGGCGCCATGCTGAAAGAAGAAGTTAGTTTCCGCAACGAATTCACGGTGAATATTGCTGACCTTCCGCCGGGGGTATATACAGTGAAACTTTTCAACGGCAATGAACTCGAAGTGCAGATAGAAAAACTGGTCAAGTATTAACCTGCTTTCCTATAAAATTCAAAACCCCCTTTATGGGGGTTTTGTTTTGAAGTTATGCTCAGGTGGTTTACTTATTTATCCTCCGAAGCCTCCGGCTTACCTTTAGTTAAGTTGGATAAAGCAGCGAAGGCGGATTGAGGCTTTAAGTCAGTTTTCAGCCACGGCAAAAATTATTGCGCCATTTGCTCTCCTTAATATAACGGATAGCGGCCAGCTTGTCGGAGATGGCCATTCTCACTATTCTGCCGGTTTGTTCGATCTTCCCGGTAAGAATTGCTCTTAAATAAGGGGATTGGCGCTGTTCTGATTTTGATGAAGGTTCCTGTTCGGCAGCTTTCATCGGGTACATCGAAAAGTAAGGCGGTGGTTGATCATTACTTTTCATGGGTGGATTTTTGGTTTACTAAAAGGGTTTGGATCAAATACTATGTTAAGGTAATAAAAAACCTGCCGGATTTACAAGTTTTACGGGAAAAAAAAGTAAAATCCTCCAATCATACCTCTTTACTATAGGGATTTTACTAATTAAAAACCCTAAGTAAGAGTCATATCTTACCCACCATCTCAGCAGGTATTACCCATTTATCCGCCTTCGTCCCGCTTCAGCAGGGACTACGGCGGACAAGTCAAACTTTACCCACCATCTCAGCAGGTATTACCCATTTATCAAACTGTTCGGGGGTGACGTAGCCCAGTTTCACCGCCATCTCTTTCAGCGTGGTTCCCTGCTTGTGTGCTTTCTGTGCAATTTCAGCCGCTTTATAATACCCGATCTTTGTATTCAGCGAAGTAACCAGCATCAGTGAATTTTCCACATGCTTTTTAATATTGGCTTCAATCGGCTCAATGCCTGCGGCACATCTGTCATTGAAAGAAATGCAACCATCCCCGATCAGTCTTGCACTATGCAGGAAATTATAGATCATCACCGGTTTGAAAACATTGAGTTCAAAATGACCGTTAGCACCGCCGACATTAATGGCCACATCGTTGCCCAGCACCTGTGCTGCGATCATGCTCAGCGCTTCGCATTGTGTAGGGTTTACTTTTCCCGGCATGATGGAAGAACCGGGCTCATTATCAGGAATAAAAATTTCGCCGATACCACTCCTTGGCCCGGATGAAAGCATCCGTATATCATTGGCGATCTTCATCAGACTTACTGCCACCGTTTTCAGTGCACCGTGTGCTTCAACAATGGCATCATGTGCTGCAAGGGCCTCAAACTTATTTTGAGCGGTTACAAAAGGAAGGCCTGTCAATGCGGCGATATGTTTTGCAACATTCCTGGAATAGTTGGCCGGAGTGTTGATGCCCGTTCCAACAGCTGTACCACCCAACGCAAGTTCGCTCAAATGCTCCAGTGAGTTTTTTATTGCTTTTAGTCCATGATCCAATTGGGAAACGTAGCCGCTGAATTCCTGCCCGACGGTGAGCGGAGTGGCATCCATGAAGTGGGTGCGGCCGATCTTCACCAACTTCATATACTTCCTGCTTTTCTTCGCCAGGGTATCCCTCAGTTTTTTGATCCCGGGAATCGTTGTCTCCGCCAGGATCTTATAAGCCGCAATATGCATGGCGGTGGGAAAAGTATCGTTGGAAGACTGTGATTTATTTACATCATCATTCGGGTGCAGCAATTTCTCTTTGTCCGTGAGACGGCCTCCTTTCAGCACATGACCGCGGCAGGCGATCACTTCATTTACATTCATATTACTCTGGGTGCCGCTGCCGGTTTGCCACACAACCAGCGGGAATTCAGTCTCAAGTTCTCCTTTCAGTATTTCGTTGCAAACACGGCCGATCAGGGTGGCTTTTGTTTTGGTCAATACCCCGGCTTCCTGGTTGGTG
>JANNUI010000453.1:0-8303 GCA_031395125.1 Chitinophagaceae bacterium
ACTTCAAACTGATGATTCAGATTTTTATTGATCATTGGTCCCATCAACCGGGCCATGGGCCAGGGCAGATCGCCGCTGTTTTGCCAGGTCACTTTGGTCTCGCCGCCATCGCCCCAGGGCTCAAAGTGCCAGTTGTCTTTGGCCTTGCTCTTCCAGGGTTTAAAAAACTCCAGCAGGAAATGAATATGCTTGTCGTCTTTACTTTCTAATGTTAGGCTTCCCACTCCTACTTTCTTTCCTACCCATCCGTATTTATGCCCGGAAGTATGTGGGGTGCCCGTAATAGTGCCTTTAGCACTGGGGTCCGTTTGCTGCCAGGGATTCCATTTACTGTAATGGTTCAGGTCGCCGACAAAATTCATCACTTCAACTGCCGATCTTTTAATGACAGCGGATTTTTCAACATTATACGACTTTGGCATCAGTGCGGAGGCTACCAATAATGTAACAATAAGACCGAGTAAAATATACACGACGATCATGGCTTGAAATTTAATACAGGTAAGGTACAGAATAAATGCAGCGGAGGCAAACCTTTTATCAATTTGCAAATGTGCGGTAAAACCTGCCGGGCCGCAGGTAGATAATGCCATGCTGTGTATAAAAACGGGTTGGCAATTGAGTGTATTGGCCGGTGGCGGCATCATATCCCCGCACTTCAAAATGCAGGTGCGGAAAAGCGGAATAACCGGTATTGCCGCTGTAGCCGATTACTTGTCCAGTTGTTACCGGGTCACCCACATTTACCAATACAGCATCTTTTTTAAAATGCCAGTAATTGGCTTCGGAACCATCATCATGACGGATATAAACATAATTGCCGTCTGACAGGTTCTCAGGTTTCAACCCCCTGCGGTCCGAGTCTTTTCTTACCGCCGTCACCACACCGCCTCTCGCAGCACTCACTTTGGTTCCTGTTCTCACTTTAAAATCCAGCGCCTTCTCTCCATTATGGCTGAACAGGCTTTCATATCCCTGCACCAAAAAAACTTTCTTCCCCTGTTCAAATGGCAAGGTATAGATATGACTGCTGTCGTCTTTGAATTTCCCGTTCTTCAGTTCATTAACCGTGTATTGGCGCTGGGAAATGGCAAGAAAAGGAAGGAGTAAAAGGAAACAGGTTAATTTCATTTTGTTTTTTTCATTGCAGGCAATTAAACCCGTTAGCATTTCTTTCTTTTTTGCCACGATACTTCGATAAACTCAGTACAAACAAAATTTCACGAAAATATTTCGTGTTGGTTCCTGTCATTTCGTGGCCCTGCTATTCTTCACTTTAATAATCTCCGCTGCAATACTCACTGCAATTTCCTCCGGTGTCCGGCTGCTGATGTCAAGACCGATGGGGCTGTGTATCCGTTGCAAGGCTTCTTCGGCAATGCCCTCGTTCCGGTAATCTGACAACAGCTTTTCTATTTTCTTCTTGCTGCCCAGCACACCGAGATACGTAAAATTTTTATCCAGTAGTGCCCGCAGGGCGATATCATCAGTGCGGTAACCAACCGTCATGATGACCACATACTGGCTGGGACCGGAGGGAATAAGATTGGACAGGGCCGTATAATCATCCACGATGATCTTCTCATGGGCAAACTCGTTTTCTTCCAGTGTATTCAGGCCTGACCGCTCTTCAAACAGGGTAATATAAAAATCCATCTCCCGCATCTGTTTGGAGAAAGCCAAAGCACAATGTCCCCCGCCGATGATAAAGAGCTGGTTTTTATAACCGGTTTTTTCTTTGTACAACCAGTTATCTTCTGCTATGAAGCTATAATTAAAATCTTTGCCCGGCACCCTGTCTTCAAAACCTATGCCCGAAGGGGAAAGGGTCAGTGTTCCGGTTTTATATTGCTCCAGCGATGAAATGATGCGCTGTACCGTTTCTGCATCTTTTACCCTGACAGGATATAACAGGATCGTTTGTTCTCCCGAACAGATCATCCCGCTCTGATCTGCACCTACAGACTTATCATGAATCTGCTTCCTGACTTCTCCAAGGGAGTCCTTGCGGACCGACTCCTGACTCCCGACTCTCAGCCTCTCTTTAGCCATTTCCGCAAACTTATGCTCCATGATACCGCCACCAATGGAGCCAGCCATTTCAGCATTTGCATTCACCGCCATCAGGAAACCCTGCCGCCCGGGGCTGCTGCCCAGGCTTTCTAATACATAGAGCAGCATGACGGAGATGTTTTGCTGAAGTGATTTATGAATGAGATTCCAGACCAGTATTGATTTTTGCATATTCGTAAACTTCTTAACTCCCCTTTAGGGGCGGGGGTATAAATTCATCAGCACCTTCTCCGGCGTCATGGGTGCATCATACGGCATATCCGCAGCAGGATTAAACGCCGTCACTGCATTACGTAAAGCAAAATAAGCCCCGATGCCATACATCAGCGGCGGTTCACCCACTGCCTTACTGCGGAAGATGGCTAAACTATCTCTTTGTGTTTCCAGCGGGTGAATGGTTATTTCTTTCGGAACGGAATAAATATCCGGCACCTTATAAGTGCTCAGCGCATTGCTGCGTAACTTTCCTTCTTTATCATATACCAGTTCTTCCATTGTCATCCAGCCGATGCCCTGTACAATGCCGCCTTCGCACTGGCCCATGTCCACCATGGTATTCATGCTCTGCCCGAAATCATGCACTACTTTTACCGAGTCCGTTTCATAAATACCACGTAGGCAATCAACGGTTACGGTAATGATCGCCGTTCCATAAACATGATAAGCAAAAGGATGACCTTTTTCTTTGGATGGATCAAAATGAATACCCGGTGGCGTGTAATGCGCAAGTTCTGAAAGACTGACTCTTTTCATGTGTGTCAGCATCGCCAGCTTTTTCCAGCTCAAATCGGTTTTATGCCCGTTGGCAAAAATCGTTTCGTTTTTTATTTCAATCACATCCACGGATAGCTTTAATTCATCAGCTGCCACCTGTTTCATCCGTTTCAGTATTTCAATACAGGCAATCGCTGTTGCTTTCCCGTTCAGATCGGCCGCTGCACTGGCTGCAGTGGGTGATGTATTGGCAATACGGTAGGTATTGGTTGTATTGATCTTCACTTTCGCCGGGTCGATCGAAAAGACCTGTGCAGCCACCTGTAGCACCTTGGTGTTCACCCCCTGTCCCATCTCCACCGCGGCAGTACTAACAGCAACACTTCCATCGGTATAAACATGCACCAGCGACCGGGCCTGGTTCATAAATGTTTTGGTAAAAGAGATACCAAAACAAATGGGCATTAAGGCCATCCCTTTTTTATACCATTTGTTTGAAGCGTTGAAATCTTCCACTTCTTTTTGCAATTGCTGAATATGATACAGCTCATCCGTTTTTGTCCAGCATTCATTCGCCTCACTGTCGGCGATCTGACCATAGGGAAATTCATCACCTGTCTTCAACAGATTCTTTTCCTGTATGGCAGATGCAGGAATACCCAACTGGTTTGCGGCTTTATCGATCGCTGCTTCTATCACAAACATTCCCTGCGGGCCGCCAAAACCACGGAAAGCAGTATTGGGTGGTAAATTTGTCCGGCAACTGTAAGCCGTTGCCTTTACATTCGGAATAAAATAGGAATTATTACAATGGAATAAGGTCCTTTCCATCACCGCAGGCGACAGGTCCGCTGTAGCCCCGGCATTCTGGTAAAAAGTGGCTTCGTAGGCAAGGATCTTTAAATCTTTGCCCAACCCGATCTTAAAATCTGAGGAATAGGGGTGCCGTTTGCCTGTCATCCGCATATCTTCCATCCGGTGCAGGCAATATTTCACCGGTTTTTTCAGGTGAAAGGCAGCCAATGCGCACATCACAGCCCAGGTAGTGGCCTGGTCTTCTTTGCCGCCAAAGCCACCGCCAAGCCTGGTGGTATCCACTTCAATTTGGTTCATGGATAAGTCCAGCACCCTTGCTGCCGTTCGTTGTACAGCAGTGGGCCCTTGCGTGGAAGAATAAATTCTTATCGCACCATTTTCCTGCGGTACTGCATAAGCCCCCTGTGTTTCGATGTACAAATGCTCCTGTCCGTTAGTTTCGGACCGGCCTTCGAAAATATATTCGCATGCTGACCAGGCCTTGTCTGTATCACCAAGCCGGAATGTCCGCGGGGGAATGATCAGTTCTCCTTTTTCTTTCGCTTCCCTCGGGTCGGTAATAATGGGCAATGGTTTAATCGCCACTTTTATTTTCTTTACTGCTGCTCTCGCCGTTTCCTCTGATTCAGCAATGATCAGCGCCAGTGGCATTCCGCAGAAATGAACATGTGAAGAAGCCAATAACTCTTCATCCGGAACAATGCCGCCGATCTGGTTCTCCCCGGGAATATCTTTGGCGGTGAATATCCTTACCACACCCGGCATCGCTAAAGCTTCAGTTACATCGAGTGAAATAATCTTTCCATGCGCCACAGGCGAGTCAAATACTGCTGCATACAGCGTACCGTTTACCGCCGGGATATCATCTATATATACAGACTCGCCGCGGACATGGGTGTATGAATCAATGTTGCCCCCCAGCCCCCTAAAGGGGGAGTTTGATCCGGGAACACTATTTTGTGTTGTACCAGCCATTAATACAGAAATATTTAATACTTCTAATTGAAAATTTCTTCTTTATAACTGTTGCCTATTATAAAGACAAATCCACCTAAGTCCTCCCTTTAGGGAGACAGAGGGCATGCGCCTTTATCAGCTGTCCCAACAGCAATGTCTTGTACTCCTTACTTCCCCGCACATCGCTGATTGGGGATATCTCTGTCTTCATCAGTTCAATGGCTTCAGCAATCAGTTGTTCACCCAGTTTCTTGCCCTTCAAAAATGCTGATGTCTTTTGCAGGAACATTGGGATAGGTCCCACGCCACCGGCCGACAGTCCCGCTTCTGCAATAATATCCCCTTTCATTTTGATACTTATCGCTGAATTCACCGTAGCAATATCCAGGTGTGTTCGCTTACTCACTTTTTCAAAATTGAAATAATCATCTTTTCCCGGCAGTTCAAATGAAATACTTTCAATATGCTCACCCGGTTTTTTATCAAGCTGCTTATATCCTTTGTAGAATTTTCTTAATGACAGGGTTCGGCTGTTTCCCTCTCCGGCAGGAGAGGGATAAAGGGTGAGGCGTATCTGCGCATCCAGCGCCAGGAAAAAAATAGTAAAGTCACCGATAGGGGAGGCATTCACAAAATTCCCGGCAATGGTAGCCATGTTTCGTATCGGCGTGGAAGAAACCAGTTTGGCATAAAGGTGAAAAGAGGGAAAAGCTTCATTGATCACCGGTGAATTTAGCATATCGCTAACTGTGGCCGAGGGCCCGATGATACAAGCATTGCCTTCTTTACGGATACCGTTCAGTTCCGGGTGGTCGAACAGGAAACGGATAGCGGCATCTTTCATTTCATCATGCTGCTGCACGTAGAGGTCGGTGCCACCGCCAACGATCTGAGTCTGGAGTCTGGAGTCAGGAGTCTGGAGCCGGTCCTTCAATAAAGATTGCAGCATGTTTTTTATTCCTGAAAAATAATCTGGCAGTATTTTTTGTTGTGTTACAAACTCAATGGCGTTCAGCTTTCCCTGTAACTGTCCTGCGACCAGTTCAGCGGCTCTTTCAATGGATTTATAACCGGTGCAGCGGCATATATTGCCATCCACGGCTGCCACAGCATTTTCCTTTGTTGGGGCAGCATCACCCAGGCAAAAACCGGCCAGCGAAACCACGATACCTGGTGTGCAGAAGCCGCATTGCGTGGCGCCGCAATTGGCCATTGCCTCCTGTACCATATTCAGTTCACCGGGAAAATTGATCCCCTCTATTGTTACAATATGTTTTCCACTGGCATTACCCAGCGGCATCAGGCAGCTGGTCATGGATTGATACCGTAGAGACACAAGATTTTGTGTCTCTACTTGCGTCTCTGCGGTAATCAGTTCACCCACCAGCACCGTGCAGGCTCCGCAATCTCCTTCCCGGCAACCGATCTTGGTGCCGGTGAGGTGCTGCTGATAGCGGATAAAATCCAGCAGCACCATACCCGGGGGCAGGTCCGTGGCTATTTCTTTTTCATTGAGAATGAAACGTATCAACGTAATTTTAATTATAACATTTAAAGTTACTATAATTGATGTAATGAATTTCCCGGCAGCCATATCCCGTTCTGTTATTTATTACCGCCTTATCGCCCTATGGGTATTATGCGAAGCCATGCTGGGCGCCATCATCTTTACATTCAGGATACCGGTATCCGGGTTGGTTATTGGCAGTTGTGCGGTGGTCTGTATTTCACTTATTGCATGGTACCTGCCTTCAAAAGGAGCGATACTTAAAGCCACGCTGATTGTGGCCATCTTTAAAATGATGCTGAGCCCGCAGGCCCCGCCACCGGCTTATATTGCTGTTTTCTTCCAGGGATTATTGGGAGAACTTTTATTCTGGAACAGGAAATACTTCCGTTTGTCCTGCCTGCTGCTGGCGGTACTTGCACTGCTGGAATCGGCCCTGCAGCGCATCCTTGTACTCACAGTCATCTATGGCAAAGATCTATGGACGGCCATCAACGGTTTTTTGAATAATCTGACCGGCAGCAAACAACTCACCAACTATAGTTTTTTTATTATACTATGGTATGTGCTGCTGCACCTTATTACAGGGGTATTGGTAGGTGTGTGGGCGGGTTTTCTGCCACAGCGGATACAGCTGATGGGCAGCTTTCAGCAGCAATATAATGTGGAAAAGGGAGACCGGGTGATCACCATGCCGCAGCGGCGACGGAGAAAAAAAATCCGGTTTATTCTATTTGTGACCTGGCTGTTATTGCTTTCCCTGTACATCCAGTCCTTCTTTCAAATCGGGAATCCATTACTGCCATCTGCCATGGCATTGCGGATACTGATCCGTTCTGTAATCATTATACTCACCTGGTATTTTCTTATCAGCCCGGTGCTGAAACAATTACTGCACAAATGGCTGCAGCGGAAAAAACAACAGTCGGCGGTACAGGTGCAGCGGGTGCTGGATATTCTTCCTTCCACACAGGGGCTTATCAGCCGTAGCTGGCAGCTGGCCGGTAACCGCAAAGGCCTGAAACGGATTATCCTTTGCTGCAAAATAATTCTGGCCAATACTTTTTATTCGGCAGAATCATGATTATTATCCTCACAGCCCCTATTCAATCGGGTAAAACAACTTCGCTGATAAACTGGCCGGCTGCAAGAGATAATATTTATGGAATACTTACACCCGTTGTAAACGGAAAAAGGGTCTTTATGAATGCACAGACCAGGGAGCAGTTTCCTATGGAAGCTACGGGTGAGGAAGCAACACTGGCTGTCGGACGATTTCTTTTCAGCAAAAACGCATTTGATAAAGCAGTACAAATTATCCGGGATGCCATACCTAAAGAAGGCTGGCTGGTTATTGATGAAATTGGCCCGCTGGAAATAAGGGGCGAAGGCTTTTGTGATGTATTGAAAGAAGTGCTGGCTCAACGAAAGAATAAAATACTACTCGTGGTCAGGGAAGGACTTACAGAAAAAGTACAGGAGCATTTTGCATTTGTTGCCAATGAAATCAGCTCTGATTCTCTTCTTTCACTGCATTAGGAGAAACTTCCGGCGCCTTGTTCCGCCAATTATGCCGATACGCAGTTTACATTTAATTCAATTCAAGAATAGCCATTGGAAGAAGAATGTTCCCGGCTGGCGGAACAGAGCGCTGTCAGGTTTTTTGCATAACAGGAAACAGGATCATACTATCTTATTTGTCAGGATCTCAATGCGGCTGCAACAGGATGTTGTTTGTCCGGAAAAGGAGGCGTGGGCCGGATCCCGATAGCTATCGGGAGGCGGAGCCATTCTTTGTCCTTGAATTTTCTTTTGTTACTTTTCTTTGTTTCAAGACAAAGAAAAGTAAGGATAGCTATTTTCAGCCCATAAAAAAGCTGTCCCGCTAAAGACAGCTCAATTCGTTCATTCCCCACTCACTATTCACCACTACCCATTCACTTTGTCACAAACTCGCCATATCAATCACAAACCGGTACTTCACATCACTCTTTAGTAATCGTTCGTAGGCTTCATTAATATCTGCCATCTTTATCAATTCAATATCACTGACAATATTATGTTCAGCACAAAAGTCCAGCATCTCCTGCGTTTCAGGAATACCGCCTATTAGGGAGCCGGCAAAACTCTTGCGGCCAAAGATCACATTGAAAGCAGGAATAGTAGCCGGCGCCGGCGGCACACCTACACAGACCACTATTCCGTTGGTACGCAGCAATCCCAGGCAAAAATTATA
>JANNUI010000454.1:0-9457 GCA_031395125.1 Chitinophagaceae bacterium
GTAATAAATATCATCCTTGATACCCTTATTCAGGAAAATGTGGAGCATTTTCAGTTGGAATTTGCTTTCATAACCCTCAATTCTGTCCACATAGAATTCCAGGATGTCTTTGGCACGAAAGCCCAGGCGTGATGTATAGAAAGGAAAATTGGGTTCCTCTTCCGCCGCCACCCTGATGCCAAGTTTGAATGGCCCTTTTACTGTTTTGGCATATTCCCTCAGCTCTTCTTTGTTATCCAGCACCGGTATCACATTATTAAAACCCGAATTGAGCAGGCTGGCGATGCGGCGGATATAGCCTTTTTGTTTAAAGCCGTTGCAGATGATATATGTGTCTTTGCTGATCTTCTTTTTCTGGTACAGTTTCCTGATAATCTCAATATCGTAAGCAAAGGAAGTTTCGAGGTGAATATCACTCTTCAGCGCTTCTTCCACTATTAAACTGAAATGTGAGCTCTTGGTACAGTAACAGTAAAAATATTTGCCTTCGTACTTATGCTTCTTGAAAGCAGCAGCAAACATCTGTTTCGCCTTTTTTATCTGGCTGCCGATCTTGGGCAGGTAGCTGAGTTTCATCGGTGTGCCGTATTTGGCGATCAGGGCCTTCAGGTTAAGTCCGTTGAAGTAAAGATTACCGTCTTCCACTTCTATTCCTTCCTGCGGAAAATTAAAGGTCTGCTTGACAAGATCCAGGTATGAGTTGGTCATTTGCGGTGGATAGGTTAGTCTAATGGACTCCTTCGGAGCCGTGAAATATTTTTGCCGTGACAAAAGTATACGATTGAGGAAATTGACGGCAAAAATTTTACCGGCCGGCAATCCTGCAGCCAGTATGCTTTCAGGGTAAAAACCCGAAAATGGTTAAAGGCAAAACAAATAAACGGGGCCTTCATAAAATTGATACCCGATCTAAAAAGGAAACAGTATCTGCCCGGTATGCTGGCAACAGCCATATCCCGGCAGTGAGGATTATTTACCCGCCACATCAACTCCCGGGTCTTCCTTATCTTTGCCCACTCAAAAAACCAATCAAACATGGCGAATAGTAAAATAACCGAACTGCTTGGCGACAAAGCCGAATACCTCCTCAACCACCAGTCAAAAACCATTTCCAAAGATGCACTGCACTTGCCTGGTCCTGATTTTGTGGACCGTATCTGGTTATGCAGCGACCGCAACCCACAGGTGATGCGCAACCTGCAGGCCATGTACGGAAAGGGAAGGCTGGCCAATACCGGCTATCTCTCTATCCTGCCCGTTGACCAGGGCATTGAGCACAGCGGCGGCGCATCCTTTGCCAGGAACCCCATTTACTTCGATCCCGAGAATATCATTAAACTGGCTATGGAAGGCGGTTGCAATGCGGTGGCCACTACCTTAGGTGGATTGGGTTTCCTTTCCCGCAAGTATGCACACAAGATCCCCTTCATCGTAAAAGTGAACCACAACGAATTTCTTACTTATCCCAATAAGTTTGACCAGATCATGTTTGCTTCCATCAAACAAAGCTGGAACCTGGGCGCGGCGGCCGTGGGCGCCACCATCTATTTCGGCAGCGATGAATCAGCAAGACAAATACAGGAAGTAAGTAAAGCATTTGAAATGGCGCATGAACTGGGCATGGCCACCATTCTCTGGTGCTACCTGCGCAACCCGGCTTTCAAGACCAAAGAAAAAGATTACCATGTATCGGCCGACCTTACCGGGCAGGCCAATCATTTGGGTGTGACTATTGAAGCCGACATCATCAAGCAAAAACTGCCGGAGAACAATGGTGGTTACCTGGCACTTAACACTAAAGAATCTGCTTACGGCAAAAATGATAAGCGCATCTATGATGAACTGACAACGGATCACCCCATTGATCTCTGCCGCTACCAGGTAGCTAACTGCTATATGGGCCGGGCCGGTTTGATCAACAGCGGCGGCGCTTCTTCCGGCGCCAGTGATATGGCCGAAGCTGTAACGACTGCTGTGGTAAACAAAAGAGCCGGTGGTATGGGATTAATCTCAGGCCGCAAGGCATTTCAACGGCCGATGGCCGAAGGTGTAGCCATCCTGAATGCGATACAGGATGTGTACCTGGATAAAGGGGTGACGATAGCCTAGTGTTTTATACATTTTATATAGTAAATCATACTGATTTTCAATGGTCAATAAAGAAAACCTCCAGCATTAGTTAAGTATAATAAATCAGTTACTAGCGGGTCCTGATAAAGTCATGTTTATTTTTTCGGAATTGTTGTAGCTTAACCCAAATTCTACTGCAATGAAACAGCTGCTTTTATCCCTTTTATGCATTGGAGTAATAACAGGTTGTAATAAATCCGGGAGTTCTGCAACAAGCGACCCCGAACCTGTTGCCAATTTTACAATAACCAATACAGTGGAGGAAGGTGTTGTGATGGAAGGTCCGGCGATCGAATTTGATAACCAGTCGCTGAATGCAGACTCCTACGAATGGGATTTCGGCAATGGTATAACTTCTGCCGAAAGAAATCCGCGGGGTGTTGTCCTCAGACCCTGCGCAAGAACGCATACGATCCGGCTGACCGTAAGAATCAGGCGTGGCCGCTCTGCAACTACCATACGCACTATTCTTGTAAGGTGCAGGTAAAGAGATTTCGCCAAAATAGTTTTGTCGTTCCCATCCCCGGTTAATCTCCCGCGGGATGCTTCCTTCAATAATAAATTTCCTGAATTAGCCCGGATAATAAAACCTCCCGGAAAGAACATCATAAAATAATATTCAGTTAATACGCATGTAATACCTTACCGGTATAATTATGGAAACGGTATTAATTATCCTGGGCGGGCTTGGTTTATTCCTGTATGCTATTTCACACATGTCGGATGTGCTGAAAGACCTGCTCGGCGACAGGGCCAAAAAACTGATCTCAAAGTTTACCCGGAATGTGTTTACCGCCATCCTCACCGGCATTGTTATTACGCTGATACTTGACTCATCTTCTGCCGTCATCATAATGGCCATCGTACTGGTAAAAGCAAAAGCACTGACTTTTCGCCAGGCCATCGGTATAGTTTTGGGCGCCAATATCGGCACCACCTTCAGCAGCCAGCTCATTGCATTGGATATCGGGAAGTTTTCCCCTATTCCCATTTTTGCTGGTATGTTGCTAATATTTTTTTCAAAGGCGCATTGGGTCACCCTTACCGGCAGGGCCATCATATATTTTGGTATCCTGTTTTTTGGCCTATACACCATGGAACGGGGCGTGGAGCCATTCAGGGATAACCCGGATTTTTCGAAATGGATATTACAAATGGAGAATCCCTATACCGGTGCCGCAACAGGGGCATTGCTCACCCTTATCATCCAGTCTTCTTCCGCCACCGTGGGGATGGTCATCACTCTTGCGAAAAAGGGATTGATCTCTTTATCTGCCGGAATTGCAGTGATGCTGGGAGCAGAACTGGGCACCTGCGCCGATACCCTGCTGGCCACTATCAAATCAAACCGCCAGGCATTGAAAACCGGTTTGTTTCACCTGTTCTTTAATATATGCACCATCCTGCTGGCCTTATTGCTCTTTCCGTTGTTTGTAAAACTGGTGATAAACATTTCCGGCAAGGCACACCTGGAACAACAGGTGGCCAATGCACATATGCTCTTCAATACTATGGGAGTCCTGCTGTTACTTCCGTTCGTTGGCCTTGCGGAAAGATTGTTGAATAAACTATTACCAGACAAAGACACAACAACGTTTAGCCCGGCTGCAAACTAAGCATTGCAGTATTTCGTCAAAAAGCATCCTTCCTGCAGTCGTCATCCCTGTAGTGCTGTTTTATCTTTCAGGCTTCAACAGTGTCAGAAAATAGAAACCCGGTTACCTTTTTCTAACTATTCATTTACATTTATCATTACCTTTCTGTATCAATTACCCCTTTATGAAAGAGATCGTTAATTGTGTGGCCTATACCGACGGCCTGCGGGTGGCCGATGTAAACCTGAGTGATGTCGGCAATTACCTGAATAAGGAGAACCAATTTGTATGGATCGGGTTGTACGAACCTTCCGAAGATATCCTTAGCCGGGTACAAACACGATTTCAGCTTCATGAATTGGCTGTAGAAGATGCACACCTGGCCCACCAGCGCCCCAAGCTGGAACAGTATGGTGATTCCATATTTGTGGTATTGCGTACTGCACAAATGAACCTGGAACGCCACACTGAATTCGGAGAGACACATTTTTTTGTCGGGGATAACTTTATCGTCGTGGTTCGGCACGGCTCATCCACACCCTACACAGAGGTTAGGGCAAGATGTGAAGCCACACCTGAACACCTGTGCAAAGGCCAGGGATTTGTCCTGTACGCTGTCATGGATTTTATTGTTGACCGGTATTTTCCCGTGGTACATGACCTGGAACTGGAGCTCGAAACCATTGAATCAAAGATCTTCAAAGAGAAACCCACCCGTGAGACTACGGAACAGATCTACGACCTGAAAAGAGAGTTACTGGAAGTAAAACGGGCAGTATCGCCGTTGGTTGACATTTGCAACCGGCTGATGCGGTTTGATATCAAATGCATTTCAGAGGAAACAAGGCCTTATTTCAGGGATGTGTATGACCATGTGGTACGCATCAATGAGATGGTGGATAATACCCGTGAGCTTTTAAACAGTGCCATGGAAGCTAACTTTTCATTGCTTTCCATTGCTCAAAGTGATGTATCCAAAAAATTTGCAGGCTGGGCGGCTATCATTGCCGTACCAACAATGATAGCTGGTTTCTATGGTATGAATTTTAAGTTTATGCCTGAACTCCAATGGCACTACTCTTATTTTGTGGTTGTTGGTTTAACACTTGCCATTTGCGTCACCCTTTATTATTTTTTCCGGAAATCAGGATGGCTCTGAGGGCTATAAAATAAGGGCAGATGAAAATATCCTCAACCAGGAAGTTTATTCTATCGCTGTTTCCTGTACTCCCGGCACAGGCATCAAACAATTATTATTTCAGCTTCCGGACTACATGATGAAATCCGCAATATTATCCGACGAGGAAGATTTCAGTGACCGGAAATAAGTAAGCTGCCCGGTCCTATAAATACTCAGACAGGTAATCAAAGGCTTTAAGTTACGGACTGCAGTTTATCCAGGATAGCCCATAGCAGTTTTATAATCATTCCAGAAAAACTTAACTGCCTCCAGCACTTCCTCTTCTGATCTGTTCTGGGTATTGGTGAGGGGGATCTTGCGGCGGAAGCCTTCATTATGGCCATCTTTCCGGAATTCCACCACCAGTACAAAATTGTCTTTGATGCTGACCAGTTTTTCCTCCTGTGTAATGAAGGCCTTGCTAAAGTGTGCCCAGTTTGTCAGCAGTTTCTCCTCCTGGTAAATGCCGGTCTTATTGATGCGGATGAATATCCTTTTACTGCGTCCCTTTCTGAAAAAAATAAATGCCGGGGCAAGCGCCAGCGTAAAAATGAGGCTTTGGTAATTTATATTGATGAACTTCCTGGCCACTGCGTCGATCAGCCCGTACATAAAAAGGGCCAGGAACAGGATGGCAATGATATAGTTGAGCAATTTTTCTTCGCCAACTATGAATTCGCTGTCTTTTGTTAACTGTGTTTTGCGCATAAGTTTTTTTTACAGTCAACCAGCCATCAACATCAACGGAGTCCTGTAAATTTGCCATCTCATCGATTTAACTGTTGTGGATGGCATGTGCCACGCAATATATTTGAAATTCCGGTACCTTGCGCCTCCCTGTGCTGAATGTAAAAAAATATTGGCGAAAAACGTGACCGGCACTTTCGCGGCCATGTTGCGTGTCTTCACGCAACACATCCCAATTCAAAACTCATCCCATAGATCTTTCAAAAAAAGGAAATTTTTCTCATCTAACTCATAATATCGTGCCGATGAGTATTTGTAATCGCAGGGGTCATTTACTAATTTCCAGTGTTCAGCTAGAGGATTCCGGTGAATATATTTCAATTTTTGAGCAGCAACCTTTTTAGTAAATAATAACACCGCCAGAGAATCCCTCCGCCAAAATTCATAGTTCTTGTTGGCAGCATCTACACGGTAAGTATGCAATTTCTCCTCTCCTTCTTTCCGCAGCATCTTCTGAAATGTGTGAGCCGTGTATTTCAAAAATGACCCTTGCGGGGATTCTTTACCATTTGGCTCATTTACCCTCCATATAAAATGAAGGTGATTGGGCATGATGACGAAAGCAAATACATCGATCTTGCCTTCATCCGTCAGGTATTGAAGGGAATTAATGATGACATCCTTATACACATCCTTTTCCAGCAGCCGTTGCCATTTGTTAATCGTAGCTGTCCAAAAATAGATCTCTCCCCTTTCAATGTGTGATTTTCGTACAGGTTTTAGTAATGATTTATTCATCAGCATAAAACTACAAAAAATCAGTCTGTAATGAATTTAAGAAGGTGATATCAGGAAGCGTATTTGGTACCGTTTGCCCGTGTCGCCTCAATCCCGATGCGTGGTGACACGCATCAGGGCATTGAATATTTGTAAGAAAACAGTGAACGGCATTTTCGCTTCATCCATATCCGTGAAATACAGAATAGATCAGGGCAATGAGTCTTTGATGCTAACCCAGGTCTGTTTTATCCCTACGATCTTTACCAATGCAAAAAAGCATTTTGCATTAATAGGATGCAACCTGATGCACCCATGCGAGGCCCGGGTTCCAAGTTTACTGAAATTACCCGGTGTAGTGCCATGTATAGCATAGCCATTCGTTAAAAAAACGGCATAAGGCATATTTCCCATGCCTTTGTAATTGCCACCGGGAAATTTTTTGGAAGTATGTTTTATCAGCAATGGACCTTCCGGTTGCAGATCAAGTGCGGGTGTTTCATATTCTTCGCCCATCCCGGTAGAAACAGGGAAAGTATCCTTCCATTCACCAAGCAGGTACAGGTGAAAGAGTTGGGTGGATTTATCGATCACAGCATATACAATACATTCCTTCTCCCCGCAGGTAATGGCTGCAGAATCTTTGGTTGCCAGCAGGAAAGAATCAATGGCCTTCCTGCTCCTGTTTATGAAAGATGTTTCTTCCCTGGAAAAACCCGGGCCATCCTTCATCAACCAGACAGAGTCGAGCATCAGCAGCAGCGCTTCATTCCGTGGCGGTAAGGAATCTGTTGATACGGGTCTTAGCCCTGCATCAATCCAATGTGTCGCCTCAAAGGATGAAAGCGTAAATAATATACACAGACCCATCACACCGCAACATCCTTTCCAAATGATCATACCCAGACTATTATAAGTATCTTTTATTGTTGGTTGCTACGGCTTACATCCACCTGGATAGAAATTTATTGAACTCATGCCGCAGCCCGTTGATCACCCTTTCAAAACTTTCCACTTCGCCTTTTATCCCTTCATGCTCATCTACCAGCAATGTTTCCATCCGCCCGGCATGCGCTTTTGCATCCGATGCCACTTTGCCGGAATGCCTGCCAATGAGATGCCGCAGGTCATGGATATTTTTGCGCTGTATTATAAACTGGTTTTGGAAATGCTCCACGCCAGCCATTACGTCGTACCCATTGTTCTTTTCTACAATTTCCAGCAGCCGGTTTTCGAGGCTGCCGAGGTCATCTTCGTAAAATTCAATGCTTTTGATCCATTTTGAATGGTCATTGCCGCAGTGTGATACATTGGTATAATTCATAAAGCTGGTATTGGTGGAAGACTGAGTTTGTCGTTTCAAAGTTGAGTGAAGCACCGGGGCCGGTATATGATATGAATCAGGAAGAAAACTGAGATAATTCAGATCGCTTTTGGGTTGCTTTGCTGTAATGCTAACATAGCGGAACAGGCTGTATCGGGGCAAAATCGCTTTATCCCGAGTGGTCAGTATATAAATACCATCTGCCCCTGATCTTTTTCATAAGACTGGAATAACGGCCGTCTATTTTCTTGCCATCCGGATAGCTGACATGAAAATAACCGGTGACATAATAGAATTTCCGGGATATCCTTTCGAGGCTTTCCCCATCCAGCACCAGCTTTCCCATTTTCTCCTTTGGCCAGTACTTTTTATAAAAGGCAAGGATGTTTTCCTTACCGTAGGCGGCCCCCTTACTGAGTATCATCCTCGTGGAATCATCGGGAGCATACAGGCTCACATATCCTTCAATATCTCCTTTGCTCCAAAGCTCTTCTTCCAGTCTTAATGTGGCCAGTATCTTTTTTTCATCTCTTGACTGGGCAGTGGCTGTTGCAGAGAAAATCGTAAAACTAAGAATGAAAAGAATGATTATCCTTTGCAGAAACCATTGAATAAGCAGTTGCATAACATGGGTTTTAGAAACCCAAATTATTCAAGATCGCAACAGCTTTGTTACCGCTTGTACATATAGTACGGTAACAACCTTTTTATTTGACAGGCGGTCTCTTCATGCTGCCAGGTCCTTTTTCCTGGTTCAGCATGCGGTAATTGACCAGGCGGTATTTTTTATCATGCAGCAGTTGCTGAAACTGCGGCGACAGCAAGGCATTCAGTTCGGCATTCCGGTGCTTGCTCATTTCTTTCGGGCCGGTGGGGTTCAGGTCTTCCATGGCGGCCATCTCCGGTGTATCGAGACCGATATGCATCACGAAGAGTTTGGTACCTCCCGGCTGCAGTGAACGCAATTTTGCGGACAGCGTATCCAGTTTGTTGGTCACCGGGGCGCTGTATCCTCCTTCCACATCCACTTCATCATAGTAGCGGGAGATAGCGACTTTATACTCTGCAGCTAATTTCTCCACGATGGCCCTTGTTTCCAGTGTCTGCATGGCGGCGCCCATATGATAATCGAAGTAATCGATCTTGAGTCCGGCCCGCAAGGCTTTATTGATCTGTGCCCGCAGTTCAGTTTCGATTTCGCTGAGTTTGGGGTTATTGCCAAAGAGTTTGCTGCGGGAAGGAAAAAAATGTCCCATGGAATCCACCAGGCTGGGAACTGCAGAAACTCCCGCTACCGGCCCCCAGCGATAATTCTTCCATTCGGAATTCAGGGTAAGATGTATGCCGACGGAAACATTGGGGTATTGCTTCAATATCTCAACCGCTTCGGTAAACCATGGACAGGGCACCATCACCGACATGGAAACCGTAAGGCCGGTTTCCAGCACCTGTTTGGCCGCCATATTCACGGAATGGCACATGCCGATATCATCCAGGCGGAGCAGGATAGGTATTTTATCAGCAGGCTGTTCTTTTTGTGCCGGAGTTGCTGATGCAGCAGCAATGAAGGCGGCAAACAATACTATTTTTTTCATACCCAATAATGTTGACAGGCAGCATGCGCTGCAACTGATAATAAAGATAAGGAATGGCTATGGGGAACAGTTGCAGGTGGGTTGCCAGACCTTTACGCCGTGGCGGGTGCCTGCCTGCCGGTTTATCTGCCGGAGCAAAGCGAAGGCACGGTAGGCAGGTTTTTTTTCC
>JANNUI010000460.1:0-13541 GCA_031395125.1 Chitinophagaceae bacterium
ATGAGCCCGGGAATTGTGATCGATTCAAAAGCATTTGTTCACTAGGCCTCTCCAAACCCCTCCAAAGGACGGACTTAAGAAGAACCTGATTAAATGACCAGTCAAAACATTAAATAAAATGACTAAAGATCAAAAAAACGAGGTGATAGAAGTACTGAAAGGCAAGTTCTCCCAGTACAATAACTTCTACATTACCAATACAGAATCACTGTCTGTTGAGCAGGTGGGCAAATTGCGCCGGGCTTGTTTTAACAAGAAAGTGGAAATGAAAGTGGCTAAGAATACGCTCATTAAAAAGGCGCTTGAAGCATTGGACAGCGAAAAATATGCAGGTATGTACGATTCACTGCATAAAGTAACGGCCCTGCTATTTTCAGAAAATCCGAAAGATCCTGCACTGATCATCAGCTCTTTTCGCAAGGAAAGCAATAGTGAAAGACCTGTGATGAAAGCAGCGTTTATTAACGGGGATGTTTACATGGGCGACAACCAGCTGGTAACCTTAACGAAGATCAGGACGAAGAACGAACTGATTGGCGAGGTGATCGGCCTGTTGCAGTCACCTGTGAAGAGGGTGCTGGCTGCCTTACTGCAAAACGCAGAGAAAAAAGCAGAAGCGGTTCCGGCAGAGTAATTGACAATTGGCAATAAGCAACGGGCAATTGTCCATAGCTTATTGCATTTTGATAATACCCAGGCCTGAGGGTCAATAAAGGCAAATTTTTTTAATCACTCCGCCGGAGTTAAAACTATGAAGGCGGGAAAAATTTAAATCAAATGGCAGACGTAAAAACATTAGCAGAAGGCCTTGTAGCCTTAACAGTAAAAGAAGTACAGGAACTGGCTGACTTCTTAAAATCAGAATACGGTATTGAACCAGCAGCTGCAGTTGTAGTTATGGCAGGTGGTGGTGAAGGTGGTGGAGCACCCGCTGCTGAGGAGAAAACTTCATTCAACGTAGTGCTGAAGAGCGGTGGCGCTTCCAAACTGAACGTAGTGAAGATCGTTAAAGACCTGACAGGTCTCGGTCTGAAGGAAGCGAAAGACCTGGTTGACGGCGCTCCCAAGAACATCAAAGAAGGTATTTCCAAAGGAGAAGCTGAAGAAATTGCAGCCAAACTGAAAGAAGCAGGTGCTGAAGTGGAGATAGCCTAAGGCTATCGACATCCCGACCGCAGCGTCGGGGTGGAGGTAGTTTAATTTTTCTCCGGGATATTTTTCAAAACCCTTTGCAAAAAGCAAGGGTTTTTTTATTGTACAGTTAAATAGGGTAGAATTTTCTGATAAATTTCTTCGCTCACCGCCATTACCTTTTTGAGGTCTTCCACTTTTACGAACGGCCCATGCTCATTCCTGTAAGCCACAACAGGATTGGCAATGCTGTACCGGATATAAGGATGGGCTTTCAGCTCATCCATCGTAACAGTATTGATATTTATCTTTCGTACGGAAGAACTTTCCAGCTTCAGGTATTGCTTGATCTTCTGAAATGTGGAATCTGGCAGACCAAAAGTTTCGGCCACCTGGTTGATAGAGTAAAAGCCGCCCAGTTTGTCCCGGAAGTTGACAATCCTGCCTGCCAGTTTGCTGCCAATGCCGGGTAAAGCAATAAAGGCAGTTGTGTCCGCGGTGTTGATATCAAGTACGGCATATCCGGGTGTATATGTTTTTACCGGCGGATTTTCTGCTGACGGGTAAGCCGCCTTATCATTTGGATTTCCTTCTTTTTGTTCTGACACAATTCTGATATACGGCGCTATCCTTTCATACTCATTGGGAAAAAGTCCATAGATCTTTTTTAAATCTTCCGGTTTTCTGAAACGGCCACCTTTGTTTAAATAGTTTTGAATCGTATGTATTGTTTTTTCCCGCAAGCCAAGCTTTTCCCAGCCCTCAGGTGACAAAGTGTTTGGGTCAAAATAGAACAGTTCCCCTTTATCGGAAGCATTGTAATTGTTTTTGGTCCTGTCATATTGATAGCCGCCCGTATTGTCATCTTTGTAAGATCTGTACTGCTGGTTTTCCCCGTCTGCTTCTTTTTGTTCCAGTTGCTTAAGCGAAGCAACCCAGGCCGTATCCGTTTTAATGGCTGTTGCTGAACTTCTTCCCGGAATAAATTTTGGGGCAAGGAAAACCATAATTATCACAGCAATGATAACGAGGATGGCGATCCTGTCCTTCCGGGTGAAATGGAGATAATCCTTCACAAATTCCTTCCAACTCATCTGCAGGATTTGGGCTCAAAATAAGTCTTCTTCCGGGGCGCTTCCATGGTCTTAAAACGGCCTGTTCATGGTATTTTGGCCGGATTGTTGTGAGCAAATTTTTCTTGGCTGGAAATTATAAATCCTTACCTTTGCCATCCTTTATTTTGGCCAAATATATTTTGACATCCCAAATCATGCGTAAGTAATTGAAATTCACATGTTTTCGTTTTCTTTAAAATGAAAGCCTGTCTGTGATTTGTGTGTCCTCAACATTGTAAAACCGGTTTTACGCTATGTCTTCAACCAAAGTGAACTCAAGAGTGGATTTCGGTAAAATCAAGCATCTTGCAGATGCTCCTGATCTTTTGGAAGTACAGATCCAGTCATTCAAAGAATTTTTCCAGTTAGAAACCACACCGGACAAACGAAATATCGAAGGATTGTTCCGTGTGTTCAAAGAAAATTTTCCGATCACGGATACACGGAACATTTTCGTACTGGAATTCCTGGACTACTTCATTGACCCGCCCCGCTACACGATCGACGAGTGTATGGAGAGAGGGCTCACTTATGCTGTACCCCTCAAAGCCAAACTGCGTTTGAGCTGTAATGATGAGGAGCATGTGGACTTCCAGACCATTGTCCAGGATGTATTTCTTGGCAATATTCCATACATGACACCCCGCGGCACCTTTGTTATCAACGGCGCCGAAAGGGTGGTGGTATCACAATTGCACCGTTCACCCGGCGTTTTCTTTGGCCAGTCTGTTCACCCGAACGGTACAAAAATCTACTCTGCACGGGTTATCCCTTTCAAAGGCGCCTGGATGGAGTTTGCCACAGACATCAACAATGTGATGTATGCTTACATTGACCGGAAGAAAAAATTCCCGGTGACCACCTTGCTGCGGTCCATCGGTTATGAAACGGATAAAGACATCCTGGAACTCTTCGGCATGGCCGACGAAGTGAAAGTGGAAAAAAAGACCCTCGGTAAATATGTTGGAAAGAGATTAGCTGCAAGGGTACTCAGAACATGGGTGGAAGATTTTGTGGATGAGGATACCGGCGAGGTAGTGTCCATCGAGAGAAATGAGATCGTGATGGAAAGGGACACCGTGCTTGACGAGGATGCCATCAACACCATTGCTGAAATGGATGTGAAGAGCATCTTTATCCAGCGGGAAGATGTGGGTGGTGATTATGCCATCATCTATAATACACTGAACAAGGATACCTCCAACAGCGAACTGGAAGCGGTACAGTTCATTTACCGCCAGCTACGCGGAGCCGATGCTCCGGATAATGAAACAGCCCGTGGCATTATTGACAAATTATTCTTTAGTGATAAACGTTATGATCTCGGTGAAGTGGGCCGTTACAAGATCAACCGCAAACTGAACCTTGACCTGCCCATTGAGAAAAAGACCCTCACAAGGGAAGATATTATACTTATCATCAAATACCTGGTACGCCTTACCAATGGCAAAGCAGAGATTGATGATATCGATCACCTGAGCAACCGCCGTGTAAGAACAGTGGGAGAGCAACTATATGCACAGTTTGGTGTGGGACTGGCCCGTATGG
Source organism: Chitinophagaceae bacterium (assembly GCA_031395125.1). Taxonomy (GTDB): domain Bacteria; phylum Bacteroidota; class Bacteroidia; order Chitinophagales; family Chitinophagaceae; genus JJ008. The sequence goes on from JANNUI010000460.1 coordinate 3,795, forward strand.
CCCGTACCATCCGTGAAAGGATGAACGTAAGGGACAACGAGGTGTTCACACCCGTGGACCTGATCAATGCAAGGACATTGTCTTCTGTGATCAATTCTTTCTTTGGAACATCACAGCTTTCACAGTTCCTCGACCAGACAAACCCCCTGAGTGAGATAACGCACAAACGCCGTATTTCTGCTCTTGGTCCCGGAGGTCTCAGCCGTGAAAGGGCCGGCTTCGAGGTACGTGACGTTCACTACTCACACTACGGCCGTCTCTGTACGATTGAAACGCCGGAGGGACCTAACATCGGTCTTATCTCTACACTTTGCGTACATGCCAAGATCAATGACATGGGCTTTATTGAAACGCCTTACCGCAAAGTGCATGAAGGAAAAGTGAACATGAAGGAACTGAGTTTCCTGAGTGCGGAAGAAGAAGACCTGGCCAAAATTGCCCAGGCCAATACTCCCCTTGATGAAAAAGGGAACTTTAAAGAAGAAAAGATCGTAAGCCGCGAAACGGGAGACTTTCCAATCCTGGATAAAAACGATGTGGAGTTCATGGATGTGGCGCCCAACCAGATCGTTGGTTTGAGTGCTTCACTGATCCCATTCCTGGAACATGACGATGCCAACCGGGCCCTGATGGGTTCCAACATGCAACGCCAGGCAGTACCCCTTATCCGTCCTGATGTTCCTATCGTAGGAACAGGATTGGAGGGCAAAGCGGCAAGGGATGCAAGGATCCAGATCCACTCTGACGGGAATGGAGTGGTTGAATTTGTGGATGCCAATGAGATCCATGTCCGTTACGACAGGGATGATGCTGAGAAATTAGTAAGTTTTGAAGATGACCTGAGAATTTATAAACTGACCAAGTTCATCAAGACCAACCAGGAAACCTGCATCAACCTGAAACCTGCCGTGAAGAAAAACCAGAAGGTGAAGAGGGGAGATTTCTTAACGGAAGGATACGCCACGCAGAACGGGGAACTGGCACTGGGTAAAAACCTGAAAGTGGCTTTCATGCCCTGGAAAGGTTACAACTTCGAAGATGCCATCGTTATTAGTGAGAGAGTCGTGAAGGAAGACCTGTTCACTTCCGTTCACATTTCAGAATATGAACTGGAAGTAAGGGATACCAAACTGGGTGAAGAAGAACTGACGCCGGATATCCCGAATGTATCAGAAGAAGCAACAAAAGACCTGGACGAGAACGGGATCATCCGCATCGGTGCGCAGGTGAAAGAAGGCGATATACTGATCGGGAAGATCACTCCGAAAGGGGAAAGTGATCCTACGCCGGAGGAAAAACTGCTTCGTGCCATCTTCGGTGATAAGGCCGGTGATGCAAAAGATGCTTCACTGAAAGCGCCGAATGGAGTGGAAGGTGTGGTGATCGGCAAGAAACTTTTCCAGCGGGCCAAGAAAGATAAGAATGCCAAAGTGCGGGAGAAAGCAGCAATGGAGAAGCTCGAAAAGATGCATGAGAAGAATGAGAATGACCTGAAAGAAGTGCTGCTTGATAAACTTACCAATCTGCTGTCAAGCCATACTTCCGCAGGGGTGAGCAATAACTTTGGTGAAGCACAGATCGGTAAGGGCGGAAAATTCACTGACAAGAACCTGAGAGGGCTTGATTATGCCAACATCAACCCGCTGGGATGGACAGGTGACAAAAAAGTGGATGAGAATATCAATACACTTCTCCACAACTATAGTATCAAATACAACGAAGAACTCGGCCGCTACAAAAGGGAGAAATTCAATATCAGCATTGGTGATGAATTGCCTGCAGGTGTGCTGAAACTGGCTAAAGTTTACCTCGCCGTGAAGCGTAAGCTGAAAGTGGGTGATAAGATGGCCGGCCGCCACGGCAACAAAGGTATCGTTGCCAAGATCGTCCGCCAGGAAGATATGACGTTTCTTGAAGACGGAACCCCGGTGGATGTGGTGCTGAACCCGCTGGGTGTACCCAGCCGGATGAACCTCGGACAGATCTATGAAACCATTCTTGGCTGGACGGGTGAGAAATTAGGATTGAAGTTCTCTACCCCCATCTTCGATGGCGCCACGGTAGATGAAATTGCCGGTTATTGCAAGCAAGCCGATATACCGATGTACGGTCATACGTATTTATATGATGGGGAAACAGGGGACAAATTCCACCAGAAAGCAACGGTGGGTATCATCTATGTTATCAAACTTCACCACATGGTAGATGATAAGATGCATGCCCGTTCTATCGGACCTTACAGTTTGATCACACAGCAGCCGCTGGGTGGTAAGGCACAGTTCGGAGGTCAGCGATTTGGTGAGATGGAAGTATGGGCGCTGGAAGCTTATGGCGCCTCCAATATTTTGCAGGAACTGCTTACTATCAAATCAGATGACATCATCGGCCGTGCAAAAACATACGAATCGATCGTAAAAGGGGATAATGTGCCAAGACCCGGTGTACCGGAGTCATTTAATGTGCTGGTGCATGAGTTGAGGGGGCTGGGGCTTGATCTGAAATTCGAGTAATGCAAAGCTGTTAGCCAATAGCCATTAGCTGTTAGCTAACATTTTTACATCGACAACAGTATTTTATTAACGACCTAAGGCTAAGGGCTATAGGCTCACAGCTAAAAGCTAAAATAAAAATGGCTATCAAAAAAGAAAATCGTCCCAAAGCAGGTTTTTCACAGATTACTATCGGCCTGGCTTCCCCCGACACCATCCTGGAGAGAAGCTATGGTGAAATCTTAAAGCCGGAAACGATCAACTATCGTACCTACAAACCTGAAAGGGACGGTTTGTTCTGCGAAAGGATCTTCGGTCCTGTAAAGGATTATGAATGTGCCTGCGGAAAGTACAAGCGGATCCGTTACAAAGGCATCGTTTGCGACCGCTGTGGCGTGGAAGTGACCGAGAAGAAGGTTCGTCGTGAAAGAATGGGCCATATCAAGCTGGTGGTGCCGGTGGTTCATATCTGGTATTTCAAATCGTTGCCGAATAAGATCGGTTACCTGCTGGGTGTAAGCTCCAAGAAACTGGAGACGATCGTTTATTACGAAAGATATGTGGTGATACAGGCAGGTATCCGGGTGGATAAAGGCCAGAACTATGGCGACCTGCTTACTGAAGAGGAATACCTGGACATCCTGGAAACTCTTCCCAAAGAGAACCAGTACCTGCCAGACGATGATCCGAACAAGTTCATCGCCAAGATGGGTGCTGAAGCGGTCCATGATATGCTGCAGCGCATTGATCTTGACCAGTTGTCATTCGACCTTCGTAATGCAGCTGCTACTGAAACTTCCCAGCAACGTAAGGCAGATGCATTAAAACGCCTGAGTGTAGTGGAAGCTTTCCGTGATGCCAATACAAGAATTACGAACCGTCCTGAGTGGATGGTAATGCAATATATTCCTGTCATTCCGCCGGAACTGCGTCCGCTGGTTCCGCTGGACGGAGGCCGTTTTGCTTCTTCTGATCTGAACGACCTTTACCGCCGGGTTATCATCCGCAACAACCGATTGAAGAGGTTGCTCGAGATCAAAGCCCCAGAAGTGATCCTTCGTAACGAAAAAAGAATGCTCCAGGAAGCAGTGGACTCGCTGTTTGACAACAGCCGTAAATCCAATGCAGTGAAAGCTGAAGGTGGAAGGGCATTGAAATCACTCAGTGATGTACTGAAAGGTAAACAAGGACGTTTCCGCCAGAACCTGTTGGGTAAAAGGGTTGACTACTCCGGTCGTTCTGTTATCGTGGTGGGGCCTGAATTAAAACTGCATGAATGCGGGTTACCAAAAGATATGGCTGCTGAGCTCTTCAAGCCCTTTATCATCCGTAAACTGATAGAAAGGGGTATCGTAAAAACTGTGAAGTCCGCAAGAAAACTGGTGGACAAGAAGGAAGCTGTGGTTTGGGATATCCTTGAAAATATATTGAAAGGGCACCCGGTCATGCTGAACCGGGCCCCGACACTTCACCGATTGTCGATCCAGGCCTTCCAGCCGAAGTTGATCGAAGGTAAAGCGATACAGCTTCACCCATTGGTAACGACAGCTTTCAACGCCGACTTTGACGGTGACCAGATGGCCGTGCATGTACCATTGAGCCATGCAGCTATCCTGGAAACACAATTACTGATGCTGGCCTCTCACAATATCCTGAACCCGCAGAACGGCACGCCAATCACTCTGCCTTCGCAGGATATGGTGCTTGGGTTGTATTACATCACCAAAGGTAAAAAAACAACCCCGACAGAAATTGTACGGGGCGAAGGGAAATTCTTCTACTCCAATGAGGAGGTCATCATCGCTTCCAATGAAGGTGTTGTTGACCTGCATGCATGGATCAAGGTAAAAGCTAATATCCGTAATACGGACGGTTTGCTGGAACATAAGCTGATCGAAACTACCGTAGGCCGTGTACTGTTCAATCAGCATGTGCCTGCAGAAGTAGGATTTGTAAATGCCCTGCTCACCAAAAAGAACCTTCGGGAGATCATCGGCGATATTATCAGGATTACCAATGTGCCTAAAACAGCGAAGTTCCTGGATGATATCAAGACCTTAGGTTTCCGCACTGCTTTCCAGGGCGGGCTCTCGTTCAATATCAACGATCTTATCATCCCCGAAGTAAAAGAGCAACTGCTGGACAATGCCAAAGTCGAAGTAGATGAAGTATGGGACAGCTATAACATGGGTCTTATTACCAACAATGAACGCTATAACCAGATCGTTGACATCTGGAGCCGGGTGGATACCAGGATCACCGAGACGCTGATCCGTGAACTGAGCAATGACAAGCAGGGCTTCAACTCTGTGTACATGATGCTTGATTCCGGCGCAAGAGGTTCGAAGCAGCAGATCAAACAGCTGGCTGGTATCAGGGGACTGATGGCGAAGCCAAGGAAATCCGGGTCTACCGGTTCTGAGATCATCGAGAACCCGATCCTTTCCAACTTTAAAGGCGGATTGAACGTATTGGATTACTTCATCTCCACCCACGGTGCCAGGAAAGGTCTTGCCGATACGGCACTTAAAACTGCCGATGCCGGTTACCTGACCCGACGCCTGGTTGATGTTGCCCAGGACGTTGTAATTACGGAAGAAGATTGCGGAACACTGCGTGGTATTGCCACTTCCGCATTAAAAGATAATGAGGATGTCATTGAACCACTGTCAGACAGGATCGCCGGACGTACATCTTTACATGATGTGTATGAGCCGATATCTGACAACCTTATCATTTCAGCGGGCGATGAGATCACGGCCGACCTGTCAAGGAAAATTGAAGATGCAGGGATAGAGATAGTGGAGATCCGCTCTGTACTGACCTGTGAAAGCAAGAGGGGTGTTTGTGTGAAATGCTATGGTAAGAACCTGGCGAGCGGCAATCTTGCCCAGAAAGGTGATGCGGTGGGTATTATTGCTGCCCAGTCGATCGGTGAACCTGGTACACAGCTTACACTCCGCACCTTCCACGTAGGTGGTGTGGCTGGTTCTGCATCGGTTGAATCCACATTGCTGGCCAAGTTTGACGGGAGCGTTCAGTTTGACGGTCTTCGTACAGTTAACATTGCGAATAATGATGGTCATAAATCACAGGTGGTTATCGGCCGGACAGGCGAGGTCCGTATCATTGATACTAAGAATGACCGCCTGATGATCACCAACAACATACCTTATGGAGCCACCCTGAGTGTGAAGGACGGCCAGAAGGTGAATAAAGGTGATATTCTCTGCTCCTGGGATCCGTTCAACAACGTCATCATGGCCGAGATCGACGGTACAGTGAAATTTGACAATGTGATCGAAGGCATTACTTACCGCGAAGAAGCCGATGAACAAACCGGTCACCGTGAAAAAGTGGTCATTGAAACAAAAGATAAGACCAAGATACCTTCTATCATCGTTCAGGGAAAGGACAACAAGTCGTATAACCTGCCTACCGGAAGCCATATCATCATGGAAGAGGGTGACCTGGTAAAAGCCGGCCAGGTAATTGTAAAGATCCCGAGGGTGCTGGGTAAACTGAGAGATATCACTGGTGGTCTTCCCCGTGTTACGGAACTGTTTGAGGCAAGAAACCCGAGCAACCCTGCCGTGGTTTCTGAAATTGACGGCGTTGTGATAATGGGTGCTGTAAAAAGAGGTAACAGGGAGATCATCATCGAAGCGAAAGATGGTGTGCAGAAGAAATACCTGGTTCCGCTGACAAGGCAGATCCTGGCACAGGACGGCGACTTTGTGAAAGCAGGTGTATCATTAAGTGACGGCCAGATCGCCCCCTTCGATATCCTGTCTATCAAAGGGCCATTCGCTGTTCAGGAATATGTGGTGAATGAGATACAGGAAGTATACCGCCTGCAGGGTGTGAAGATCAATGACAAGCACATTGAGGTGATTGTACGCCAGATGATGCGCAAGGTGAATATTGTTGACCCGGGTGACACCAGGTTCCTGGAGGATGATCTGACTGATAAGTTTGAGTTTGTGGAAGAGAACGATTTCATTTTCGATAAAAAAGTAGTGATAGATATTGGCGACAGCGCTAAACTCCGTGCCGGCCAGATCGTAAGCCTGCGGGAAGTGCGGGAAGAAAATTCAGTACTCCGCAGAAATGATAAAAAACTGATCGAGTTCCGGGATGCGAAACCTGCCACATCATCACCAACGCTGCTGGGTATCACCAAAGCATCGCTGGGTGTACAGAGCTGGATCTCGGCCGCCTCCTTCCAGGAAACTACCAAAGTGTTGTCATCTGCCGCCATCAACGGCAAGACAGATGAAATGCTCGGCCTGAAGGAGAATGTGATCACCGGTCACCCGATACCTGCCGGTACCGGGCTCAGGGATTTTGAAAGCATAATTGTCGGTAGCAAAGAAGAGTACGAACTTCTGCTGACCACCCGTGAAGCCATGGCTTTTGATGAAGAAGAATGATCATCCCGATAGCTATCGGGAGGCAATGGGCAATAGACAATAAGCAATGGACAATAAACAAACTGATTAAACAGGAGTAAGAAATTTCTTGCTCCTTTTTCTTGCCAGTTGCCCATTGCTTATTACCAATTGTCTTTCCGTTGTTAACTGTTTCATAAAGTACCCCGAATCACTATATTTGCCCGCCTGTTCATACGTAATTTGCAAAAACGCTGAATGAAAAATGGAATGCTGATATGGAATGTGATACTGAGCCTGGTGTTGGCCGTGCTGCTGTTCCTGCATTTCGGCACTTCCGGGAAAAAATCAACAGGCAAAAATTCGACTAACGACAGCCTGGGGGGTTCAGGTCAGTTCCGTATGGCTTATTTTGAAATGGACTCCGTGGCCTCCAATTTTGACCTGGTGAAGGAGGTAAAAACTGAGCTGGCGAAAAAAGAGGATGATATCAACCGGGAAATGGACGGGCTGGCCAGGAGTTTTCAGCAGAAATACAAATACTACCAGGACCAGGCACAGGCAGGCTCGCTGACGCAGGCACAGGTTGATGCGGCCAGTGCGGAAATGAAAAAGATGGATGACGACATGAAAGCCCGCAAGCAGCAATTAGACCAGGAGTACAACGACCTGATGGTGCGGAAACAGAACGATATCAAAACAAAGATCGAGGCCTTCCTGAAAGAATACAATACAACCAGGAACTACTCCTACATCATCTCCTACGAACAGGGGCTTTTCTATTTTAAAGATACCGCGTATAATATCACGGCTGACGTGGTAAAAGGCCTGAACCAGCAGCACAAACCCGTAAAGAACAAATAATTTACGGTAATTGTAATATTAGCTGTGAATGGGGACAGGAGACATCGCCTGCACAATCCTGAAAAATTATCGTTTACTTTGGGGTCATGAATGATTTCAAAAAATTATTTGACTCGTTCTCCACAATCAAAACTGCAGTGATTGGCGATGTAATGCTGGATACCTATATGTGGGGCCGGGTGGAGCGGATCTCACCGGAGGCGCCGGTGCCGGTCGTTTCACTGAGCAAAAAGGAATACCGTATTGGCGGGGCGGGGAATGTGGCGCTGAATTGCCAGTGGCTGGGCGCCGGTGTTACCATATTATCAGTAACCGGGAACGACACGGACGGGATCCTTCTTACCGAATTGTTTGAGAGTAACAATATTGACACCGGCTACCTCGTGAAAAGTAACACGAGAAAGACAACCAGCAAGACCCGTATCATCAGCCGGAACCAGCAAATGATGCGCCTGGATGATGAGATGACAGATGAACTCAACAAGGAAGATGAAAAAAAATTGCTGGAGCAGATCAGGAATTATATTGCAAAGGAGGACCCCGATATTATCATCTTTGAAGATTACAACAAAGGGGTGCTGACTGAAAAACTGATTCAGGAAGTGATCGACTTGTGCAAAAAAGCGGGAGTGCTTACGGCTGTTGACCCTAAACGCAAGAATTTTTTCAGCTATCGTTATACTGATATTTTCAAGCCAAACATGAAGGAAGTAAAGGAGGCGCTGAATGTAATATCAGATGAGATCAGCCTGTCTTTCCTGGAAAATATTCACAACGAATTACAGCAACATCTCCATCACCAGATCTCATTGATCACTTTATCGGAGAAGGGGATTTTTTACCAGCAGGATGGAAAGGCTGCCATCATCCCGTCGCATTTGCGGAATATAGCAGATGTATCAGGTGCAGGCGATACCGTTATCGCTGTGGCAGCACTGGTGTATGCAGCTTCGGAAAATGCCCACCTGATGGCGGAAGTGGCCAATATCGCCGGCGGACTGGTTTGTGAAGAAGTGGGTACAGTAGCCGTAAACAGGGAGAAGTTATTGCATGAGTGTGAATTACTCCTTTCCTGAGCCCTCTCTAAATCTCTCCGCCAATTGGCAGAAGACTTTCCGATAGTATGAGAATTGCAGAGACAATTCTGCCTACAAATCCTTCTGTCCGGGGTTATTCTTCAGATCCTCCATTGCTTTATTGAGCAACGCATCATAATTCACAAATACTTCAACGAATATTTTAATAGCCGCAAACACAAGAATGAAGATCTTGCCGGCACCAAAAATGAGGAACATGCTTCCGAGTATAACCGTGACCTGCTGGATGAAAATGCGGCCGTAGGGCTGAAACATCAGTATCATCATGGGAGTAGTTCTGTATTGTTGCCGGAAGAGGAAAGGAAAGAAATCCCTTGCGAGGTAAGCGATAACGAAGCCGCCCAGCATATAAGCTATATCACTGTTGATATAATCCCACCAGTGAAAAAAGAAATGCATAGAACCGCCGGAGCCACGGTTAATTCCGGCTACTGAGGAGAAAATAGTGGTTTGCACTGCTGCAAAAATGCCAAAATGCAGTATGAAAAAGATAACAAAGAAAAGGCCGGTTACCCTTGATGTATTACCCTGATTATGCCATGTGTCTTTTCCACGGGCAACAGTGGCGATCAAAAGCTTCAGGACTGTTAGCATGCCCACTATAAGGGTTTCCATTGCATACACTGTAAAAACTTCCACCGCACTCCAGCCCAGAAACCATACCCCATAAACCGGGATCAGGTTGGAGGCAATGATAAGCCAGTTATCTCTTCTCCAGTTCTTACTGAATATGTTGCGGATGACTGTCATGGCCGCTAAAATAGCTAAATTCGCTTTTGATACTAATACCTTTTTATCGCATGTCAGTATATACAATTGTTGTCCATGGTGGCGCCGGCACCATCCGTAAAGAAGATATGACAGCTGAACTGGAAGCCGCTTATAGCCAGGGCCTGAAAGCGGCAC